>CAYLRB010000029.1:0-14230 GCA_964386265.1 uncultured Candidatus Peribacteria bacterium
ACCACTGAAAGCATCTAAGTGGGAAGCCAACTCCAAGATTAGATTTCCCCATTAGCCTACCGGGAGACTACCGGTTTGATAGGCTCGTGGTATAAGCACAGTGATGTGTTCAGCCTACGAGTACTAATAGGCGATTGAACTTATTTCTGAGTAAAGCTTTTAGTCAGAAATTTGATTTAAGGGACTGCAAATGTTAGTATTAAGATATCAAGTATCCTAGTTAATAATTACTTATCGTTAAGTTTCGTTTTCAAAACTAAGCCTCAGTGGTTTAGTCTTGGTGCCTCTAGAGAGTGGGGTACACCTGTTCCCATCCCGAACACAGAAGTTAAGCCACTCCTCGCCGATGATACTGACGTTTGCGTTGGTAAAGTAGGGCGGTGCCAAGACTAAGCTCCTGAGGCTTTTTTTATACTAAGCTATATTTACAGCTTGCAAGTCTTCAACCTTTTGAGTTCTTGAAGTCTCAGGGTTGTAACTTTGGTAAAAGAGCTGAATTAACTCACTTGTTGTGAGTTGGCGAACTTTTAGACCGCAGTTTTCAAGTCCTGCAGCTGCAATGTTTACTCGCTGACTTAGACCTTTAACTAGTCCTGTAAACTCCGAATTCCTTTTTATTACTTCCGTTGCATCATTTTTATTTCTAAACCGTTGCAAAAATTTGGCAATAAACGACTTCTTTTGTGCTCTAAGTGGATCAAAAGGCACTACTAAGTAAAACTTTTTTTGCATAATATTCGCATACTCCAAAAGCCTTTGTACATATTCTACATATTCAAAGGTCTGTTTTTGTAGTAGTGGATTAGTTTGTAGCTCCCCTTTTTTCCGTAAATCCGTTAAGTAATTATCCAGATCAAGCTTGTTTGAGCGTGTAACAATCTGCACAGGAAATTCCAGTGTGTTTAAAAACGCCTGGTATGAGTATACAATTGCGTTCTGCTCTTCTTCGGACTTTAAACTAAAATTGATACTATCTACCTCCAGAACTGCTCTTACACCACCATTTTTTAAAACCAAGACATCATTTCTAATCTCCCCGATACGCAAGTGTGATTGGGTAGTTGCTGCATCTAATATTTTACTGCCTCTAACTTTGGCAGCTTTTGTTGCAGCTTCAACGTCCTGTGTAAGTGTTTCGGTTGTCATAACAAAAAATTAGTGAGGTAAATTTTCAAGTTGTTTAGAAATTTCTAGTAACTTTTGGCGGCGTTCACGATCATTTAACTGATCAGCTTTTTCTGTTTTTGATTTAGGTTTTTTGCCACTCACAACGCTTAACTGCTCAGATCCTTGATGCCAGTAGCGTTTTTGAGGTTTAAACTTATATTCAAGCAAGAATAAAATTGCCTGCAAAAATGTTAAATCTTTATACTTTAAAAATGCAAAAGCAAGAGTTAGTAGACCTAAAATAACAACAGGCCCTATCCAAATTGAAAAAGGAACCTGACTTGCATTCAACACAATATATAGACCCCAAGTTAGGAAGCCGCCAATCATCAAAATACCCAGCTGTTTAAACGTGACAGAGCCAATAATTGTATCTTCTCGTTGTACATTCTGTGGAACTTGGAACTGCATAACTAAATTTAGGTTCTACAAATCTCATTATTATACCTTAAAATGCAGAAAATAACAAGAACCAAGACGTAAAAAAGTATTGTAAATTTTATTAGAGCTATTAGGAGGTAACAATGGCATAAGAAACCATACATTTGTCACAACAGGTGCAACTTGTGGAAAATTATCAAAATCGCGTGTTTAAACTCCGCACTGCTAGCATCTGCTTTACTTCAAGCTCAACATCTGCAAGAATAAAAGCCGTATTTCGTATATAATTTTATGTCGGACTCCAAAATTAGAAATTTTTGTATTATAGCCCATATTGATCACGGAAAGTCTACCTTGGCTGATCGATTAATTGAAATGACCAACACCGTTCAAAAGCGAGACATGAAAGCGCAAATGTTAGACACAATGGATATTGAGCAAGAGCGCGGAATTACAATTAAGCTACAACCTGTACGAATGGAATATACCCACCCTAACGGAGAAAAGTATATTCTTAACTTAATCGACACACCGGGGCATGTAGATTTTACCTATGAAGTTTCCCGCAGCTTAGCCGCTTGCGATGGAGCGATTTTAGTAGTAGATGCAACACAAGGAATCGAAGCCCAAACATTAGCAAACACCTATTTGGCATTGGAGCACAATTTAGAAGTAATTCCGGTAATGAATAAAATTGACCTACCCTCTGCAGATCCAGACCGCATCGGTACAGAAATTGAAAACACGTTTGGCATCCCACGCGAAGAAATTCTAGCAATTTCAGCAAAAGAGGGGACAAATGTAGATAAATTACTTCAAGTTATTGTCGAAAAAGTACCACCTACTAAAATTCCACCAACACAAGAAACTAAAGCTTTAATCTTTGACTCAGTATACGACCAATACAAAGGAGTTTTGGCATACGCTAGAGTTTTTGAAGGTTCGATAAAACGAGGCGACAAAGTGACACTACTTAACACAAAAACAGAGTTTGACGTATTAGAGGTTGGCTATTTTAAGCCAAAGTACATGCCTTGCGATGAGATTAAAACAGGCGAAGTTGGTTATGTCGTTACAGGCCTAAAAAGCGTAGGAGAAGCAAGGGTAGGGGACACAATCTGGCAGGGAAAAAACATGCAACGCAGCGAAGCAATCCCTTTAGATGGTTATCGCAAAGTTACACCTTTCGTGTACGCTAGTATTTTTTGTACTGAAAATGATGATTACCCTGATCTGCGAGATGCTTTGGAAAAACTTAGCCTAAACGATAGCGCATTAGAGTATGAACCAGAACAATCAAAAGCACTTGGCTTCGGCTTCCGTTGCGGCTTTCTTGGCTTACTGCATCTTGAAATTGTTCAAGAGCGCCTTGAGAGAGAATACAATCTTGACCTAATAGTTACTGCGCCTTCTGTGTCTTACCAAGTCGTTTTGAAAAATCGCGAAGAGCGGACAATTTCAAGCCCTTCTGAACTGCCTGATCCATCATACATAGACTATTTACGAGAACCTTGGATAAAAACAGAAATAATTGTTCCCAAAGATTTTGTTGGTGCAATAATGAAACTTTGCCAAGATCGTCGCGGTCTAAATAAAAACATCCAATATATCGACGAAAATCGCGTTTTAGTAATATTCGAGATGCCACTTGCTAACGTCATTATTGACTTTTTTGATCAGCTCAAAAGCGTTTCTTCGGGTTACGCTTCAATGAGTTACGAATTCTTAGAGTATAGAAGGGAAGACCTCATTAAAATGGATATTATTATCACAGGCGAAATTGTTGATGCGCTAGCTATCATTACACATAGAACCGAGGCACAAAACATAGGTTCACGCGTTTGTACAAAACTCAAAGAGGTTATTCCAAAGCAGCAGTTCGAAATTGCTATCCAAGCCGCAATTGGTGGTAGAATTATTGCTCGCGAAACAGTAAAAGCATTGCGTAAAGATGTAACCGCCAAACTATACGGTGGAGATCGTACGCGTAAAGACAAACTACTAAAAAAGCAAAAAGCTGGTAAAAAACGCTTAAAACAGATAGGTAAAGTTACATTACCTCAAGAGGCATTCATGGCAATTCTAAAAAGAGATTAAAAGCACAAAAATCATTCCCCCGAGGGTACATTTAATTTTAAAATCTCAAACGCTCAAGCTCTTCTTCGCTCAACTCACGCCATTTACCCTCAGTCAAGTCTTTGGGGAGCCATAAGTTGTTTATCCGTACTCGCCTTAAAGCAATCACTGGTAGCCCAACTTTTCTACAAATGCGTCTAACTTGGCGATTTTTTCCTTCCGTCAAAGTAATTGATAGCTTGTTATCAGCAATAATTCGTACAACAGTAGGAGCAGTTTTTTCACCGAACAACACAACGCCAGACTCCAATTTCTTTGCCTGCGTGTAAGTGACATTGCCATCGACAGTTACTTCATACTCTTTTTCCTTTTCTTTTGAAGGATGCATTAATTCTTGCGTTAAACGTCCATCGGTTGTCAAAATCAAAAGACCAGTTGTGTCTTTATCCAAGCGTCCTATCGGAAATATACGCTCGGGGACATCGACTAAATCAACAACAGTTTTATCACTTAAATGCTCAGCACAAGTTGTAACAATACCTGCTGGCTTGTTGAGCATAATATATCTTTGCAAACCGGCCTGTTTAGCAACTAAACTCGTATCCCAAGTTATTTTATCAAGTTCAGGGTTAACTTTTGTGCCCAGCTGCGTGACAATCTTCCCATTTACACTAATAAGCCCAGCCAAAATATACTCCTCTGCCTTTCGGCGCGAAGCCAAGCCTTTGTCCGCCAGATATTTTTGCAATCTTACCAAATTCATTTCGCTAAATTAAGCCACTCACAAATTATAATTGAAAATTAAAGTTTTTGCTACTTCGAAAATTTGACAAAAGATTAATTAATTCATATGATAGAAAAAATGCCAAAATTTATAAAAATGACTAAAAAGTATCTCACACCAATAAATGAGGTCGGTGACCAATTAGGTCACAACATTAGTCGTTTTATATTAATACCGCTTAGAGCGGTATTTTTTTTGTCACTTTTTAAAGCATTATAATCTTTAACCCCATTATCATGCTTAGCAATTACATTGCTACCAAAGACGTTGTCGCCTTCAGCAAGGCTGTGAATATGTTGCGCACTTTTTTCCTAAACAAGGGCTATACCGAAGTCCACACCCAAGATCGCCTAAGCATTCTTGCGGCTTGCGAAGACCCAACTACGATCTCATCATACGACTACTATGGTCAGGTTTGGCCACTACCACAAACAGGCCAAATGTGGCTAGAATACGAACTGCTTACTAAGCCTGAGCTGAATGGTGTTTTCTGCGTAAGTACTAGCTATCGTTTAGAAAAGAATCCAATTCCAGGTCGCCACGATCTCATTTTTCCGATGTTTGAATTTGAATCCAAAGGCGGCTTCGAAGCTTTACGCGATTTAGAAACTGAGCTACTTGAATATCTAGGATTCGGCAAAAAAGAAGACTTTACCTACAAAACATATGACGAATTGGCTGAGTACTACAATACAGAAGAGATAACAAGTGTTCACGAACTTAGAATGAAAGAAGATTTTGGTAATGCGGTCTTCCTACAAAAATTCCCACAAAGAACATCACCTTTCTGGAACATGGCGAAAATAGGGGAACACGCAGAAAAAATCGACGTAATCTTAGATGGTGCTGAAACAATCGGAAGTGCTGCCCGAAGTACAAATCCAGAAGAAATGAGAGAGCTTTTCCACACAATCAGTAACGGAGGTTATGCCCAACTACTTTACGATCAATTTGGTAAAGACCGCGTAGAAAAGGAACTTGAAGACTTCCTTACACTCGACTTTTTCCCACGCTTCGGAGGAGGAATCGGTATGACAAGAATGATCAAAGCCCTAAAATCTATCGGCGTAGTGTAGAAAAGACCCAAAACCAAGAAACACAAAAAGTCACCCTGGGGTGACTTTTTGTTTACAAACTATCGACACAAAACTAAAAATGACTTGATATGAACTAAAACTTTGCTAATCTATCCAAGCAATAAAATATTGGGGATTAGCCAAGTGGTAAGGCAGCCGGTTTTGGTCCGGCCATTCGGGGGTTCGAATCCCTCATCCCCAGCCATTAATTGCTAAAGGCTATTTAAGCAAATATTTTAGTATGTCCAATCATGGTAATGTAATTCTCAGCTTCGAAAAAGTGAACTTTGTTTACGGGGATAATCGCCAAATTTTGCAAGATGCTGAATTTACAGTGCGCGAAAACGCAAAAATTACCATAATGGGCCAGAACGGCGCTGGTAAAAGTACAATTTTCAAGTTAATACTAGGCGCAACTAATCTACATACGGATTTAGGCGAGGGGATGACACTCAAGCCTGAGTCAGGGAAAGTTAATATTCCACCCGGCAAGACGGTAGCAATTGCACTACAGGTTATGCCTAAGCACTTTTTTGACAATACTGTTTTAGAATACTTTGAATCTGCATTTCCTGAAAAAATTTACCATATTGAAAAGCTGATTAACGATGTGCTTGGAGTAGTAAATTTAAAAACACCACTTGATAAAAAAATTAAAGATTTTTCTGGAGGACAACTTGCTAGACTATTACTTGCCTACGCACTAATTCAAGAACCGGATATTCTTTTACTTGATGAACCAACAAATAACTTAGACGCAGAAGGAATTGGGCACTTAACTGGCTTTTTAATGGGATACGAAAAAACGGTGATAGTTATCTCGCATGATGCTGGCTTTTTGAACTGCTTTACAGATGGAGTTTTAAATTTAGATATTTATACAAAAACCGTTGATCAATACGTTGGAGATTACTTTGATGTAGTCGAGCAAATCACAAACAAAGTTGAGGCAGATAAACGCAAAAATGCCCAGCTACGCAAAAACATTCAAGATCGCAAAGATAAAATCAATTTTTTTGCTAACAAAGGAGGTAAAATGCGACGTTTAGCTAGTAAGTTACGCGATGAAGTTGCCGATGATGAAGACAACATGGTCGAAGTTCGCCGAGATGACAGAACAATAAGACCGTTCACCATTCCTTGCCAAGAATGGTCAAATGCTATTGCCACAATTAATTCTGTTGGAGTTATAGTTAACCATGAACGCAAACTTAAAAAAGTTGACCTCAAACTTTTCAGACGAAGCAAAATCCTACTGCAAGGGCCAAATGGTATCGGCAAAAGCACTTTCTTAAGAGATTTAGCTCTAACAGATTCTGATGAAGCAAAAATTAGCGATGGCGTAAGGGTCGGTTACTACCAGCAGGACTTTTCAGGCCTTGATTTCGATCAAACCGTTTATGAGTCTTTAGCTGAGGTTGCCGACAATGCTACAAATGAAAATATTTATGCTGCCGGTGCTCACTTTCTACTTACTTCTGATTTGATGAAAAATAGAGTTGGAGCGTTATCTGAAGGGCAAAAAGGCTTATTGTGTTACGCACGTTTTGTACTACAAAAGCCAGCACTATTAATTCTAGATGAACCTACTAATCATATTAATTTCCGTCATTTGCCACTTATAGCCCAAGCAATTGATGAATTTGCAGGGGCTATTATTTTAGTTTCTCATATGGACGAATTTGTTGAACAAATAACATTCTCTGAAATTTTAGACCTTGGTGCACTCGCCAAGTAATCTACTGAATATTTACCGGCACACTATATTCTCCAGCATTTTCAGGTAGTCCAGACGGGTTATCTTTTTCAAACAGCAACTCTGCGTCCAGTGGGCCAGTTGTATTAAAAACCATTGTGGCCTCAAAAGGTACAAGATCAGTAGTCATCCAGTCACCTTGAGCTGTAGCAATTGTTGATGCCAAAATATTCCCATCCTCATCAACTAATTTAATTGGAAACGATGCCTCAAAGTACCAATTTCCTACTGCCTCACCAGTTATTGTTAGTGGACTTGTGATACTGCTATTTGCTTGAGGCGAAGTTACAGTGACATCCTGAATACTTACTACAGGCTCTACTTCTTCAGTACTCTTATTATCCGTGCCACAGCCAATTAGCAACACAACAGACAATAATAAGCTGGCAATTAAAAATCTCTTCATAGATACAAATTTAAATTTACTAACCAAGTTTCATTATATTATCATTTGATTAAATTACAACAAACTACCAAATGCCCAAGGTTTATATTTTTCTAGGTTTAACAGTTGCGGCTTGCATTAGCATATTAGGATATAAATATGCCACCTCGGAACTTTCCTTTTATGAAAATCTGGCAAAAGAACAAAATCCAAAAGTTGCAATGGAACACCTTAAGACAGAATTAAAGAATAATCCTGACTTGGCTAATAGTTGCCACGGTATTACACATGAAATTGGACATATAGCCTTTGAAGAATATGGCTTTAAGAAAGCTTTATCACAATTTGAAGATGATCTTTGCGGATCTGGATACATGCACGGTGTAACAGAGGAATACATAAGTCAATCCGATAAACCACTGGCTGACATGCTTACAGCTTGTCCTAAGGGCTACGGAGCTTGTTTTCATGGAATAGGGCACGGCCTATTGCTTTATTACGAGAACGATTTGCCTAAGGCAACAGCAGGCTGCGATCAATTCAAGGAGATCAAAGAGCAAGTTCAGTGTTCCGAAGGTGTATTTATGCAAAACTACAATACTGACACGAAATTGCACAAAAACGACTACCTTGACCCCCAAAATACGCTTTTTCCATGCCTTGAGCAGCCAGAAATTCACAAAAGCGCCTGCTATTTTTACTCACCAAGATACTTCGTAAGTCTTCATCCGAATGCTTATAAAGAGGCAATAAAAGCTTGTCTAAATGCCGAGAAGGAATTTATCCCCACCTGTATTCGCGGTGTAGGAAGCGTTACCATGAAACAAAATATTGAAGACATAGACTTAAATAAAGAGGTTTGTAAATACGCGCCTTCTGAGTATCAAAATCACTGCATTGCAGGCGCAACAGGCTATTATGTTATTCATGCAGGCTCACTTGCTGAAGCCGAAAAGCTGTGCCCTAGACTAACTGCTGAATTTCAAACTGTTTGCCGCAACACGGTAGCAAATAGTAAGGATTTCTTTTTAGATTAAAAAAAAGTTACCTCGGGGTGACTTTTTTTGGATCAATCCAGTCTCTTACGTGTGCTCTTTATTTCACTCCTCTTTGATTTCTCATCAAGCATTTTCTCCTTTGCCCTCTTAGTGCGCTTTTGCTTTTGTTTTCGCAACTTGTGAATTTTTTGTGACATTTCCGACTTTTTGCCCTTAACTTGATCCTCAATTTTTAAAATTAGCAGTTTATATGCCGATACACGATTTTTGCTCTGTTCACGGTGTTTTTGACACTTAACAATAATTCCTGTTGGCTCATGCTTAAGAAGTACACAGCTGGCCGTCTTGTTAACCTTTTGGCCACCCTTGCCACTACCCCTGATCCACTGTTCAACAATATCTGCAGCCTTAACATCGATTGAGTCAGCTTTTTCAATAAATTTAACCGGCAATTCAACAGGGAAACTCATATTACAATCTGTTAAATTTTGACCACGAATCCATAAACGCCTCCTCGCCGCTATCAATTACACCTTTAGCATTAAGAAACTCCTTCCAACCCACCAAGCCAAAAATTCCCGTACGGGGCTCAACAACAATGTCCGCTTGATCCGCCTCGTAACGTGCCAAGTTGTATCGAATCACATTCACAGACTGCTGGCTTACCATTACAACATTACTCAACTTATTTTTTATAGGCTCTAAAATATCTTTACCATCCAAATTCACCGCTATTACCTTGTTCTTACTCAGAGATTTCGCCAACTTCACAGGAATTGGCATACTAATTCCACCGTCAACCAAAATCTGTTCACCAATTCTTATCGGCTTAAAAATCATTGGCACACACATACTAGCAGTAATCGCAGTAACCAAATCGCCTTCTGCAAAAATTACAGCCTCTCCAGATTGCAAATCGGTTGCTACAATTCTTAAAGGAATTTTTAGATCTTGAAATCTAGAATTGCCAAAGTGACCTCTTAAAAATTTCTCAATTTTTTTACTATCAATCAAGCCTCCTTTTACAGTTGGGGAAATAAGGATACCGCTCAAAAATCTCCAGTCGGCACTCATTGCTATCTCTTCAAGTTCATCAATATTTCCATATAAAGCATACCAAGCGCCTACCAAAGCACCAATACTACTACCTGATACACCTGAAATTTTAATGCCAAGCTTGTCAATTGCTTTAACCACACCCAGATGCGCCAAGCCCCTTGCACCACCACTGCCAAGAGCTAAACCGAAAGAATTAATCATAAAATGAAAGTAAGTTAACCAATTATAGCAGTTTTTTTTCAAACTGCCTATTTACAAAACAGGGAATGGTTGTCATGATCGCGTGCGATTACGCGAAACCCTAACTATGGAGCTAGAAAATCGGCCATCAATCAAAATGATATATAGGCTGCTTGAAAATCAGGCAGGCGCAGAGTTTATCAAAAAAGTTAGAGATGATTTTGAACAAAGAATTTTGCCATGGTTTTTTGATGTTACTAGCCACTTACAACCAGAACAAAATGTAAATGAAGAAGCAAAAAAATACGCAGATACAATTATTGAAACTTTTGCAAAAGATTTCGGGGTTGTTGCTGTCGGTCAACAAGTTGACGAGACTGGCAACCCAGTAGGGCAAGAAACTTTAGCGGCTTTGTTCACCGGTGTGCCATTTAAGCCAGTTGACCCTGCACTTCAAGCCGAGTTCTATAATAGCTACGCCACACAACTTGGTATGCAAGAAGGGGATTTTACAGCAGATAACCTACCTAGAACAATTGAACTGATGCGTGGCATGAAACCAGATCAGCAAGTAGAAGTAGATGGCAACAGTAATTTTCTCAAAACGCCTCAAGAAGTTTATTTAGCAGTAAGAATGCGCTTGATTGAAATAATTGACGAATACGCTAAAGATTCTGATCAATCTACAACGGTCACAACCGTAACAAACAAGACTGCTGTCACTAAATCGTACACCAAAGGCACTGCCAACCCATTAGGCGAAGCAGGACAGCCCTACCCTGAAAAGCCAACCGACGAACAACAAAGAAAAATGATCGAAGCCGGTGCTAACTTTTATGGACTACCATATTTTTCTGAATTAACTCCTCAAGAACACGTTGAAGCTGGTCACTGGACCATCGATCAATTAAACGAGATTGCAGGCGCAAAACTAGGTCGTCCATATGCACCATATACCCAATTCACAGGTAAAATACTTGAAAATGCTCGAGCAGCAGGCAAAACTTGGCCAAAACCGGGCGAAGTTATAGAGGTTACATTTACTTACAACCCACAAGCAAAAGATAGTAATGGCCAAGATAGACCAGGCTATTACATGACCAGCAGCACAATCAAAACAGCAGCCTAATTATTGCCAAAAGATAAATTAATTCTAGATTCAAGAGGCCCTCAACTAGCGCGGGGGCCTTTTGTAATTTCCATAGACTTTCTTAAGATATCTGCTAGCATGGTAGATGCGAAAGTTTAACATAAAATTTTCTATGAACTTTGCACTATTGAAAGAAATCATCGTTAAATTAAAGTCGAAAATACGTTGTCCAAAGTGCCGACGACGGTTTGCAAACCATCAAATTAAAATCGTATCTGCCAACGACCAAAATCTAAACGCGCACCTAAACTGCAATGCCTGTAAAACTCAAGTAATTGCTGATGTCTCTCTTGCACACAACCACGATCTAGAACAACAAGGCGGGCCAATACCTCGCCAACATCAAGGAATTAAAGTTAGAGCAAACGCTCAGCCCGCAGTTAACGCCAACGATGTATTAGACATAAAAAACTTTCTTAAAGATTTTGAGGGTAGCTTCAAAAACCTTTTCACTAAACAAAACGGTGGATCTAAAGGCAAATAAAATCCCTAGACTCATAAGTTTTTATAAAGCTGTTGTTTCAAAATAAATACAAAATAAGACATGCAGGATTTCTTGGCCAAAATAAAAGAACGCGCTGTTTTAGAGCCTAAAAGGGTTCTACTGCCCGAGTTTTTGCTTGATGAACGAGTTCAACAAGCGGCTGTAATCGCTTCTCAGGAAAAATTAGCCAAAATTTGCTTACTGGGTGACGATAACCAGCTCAAAGAAAAGTGCACCGAGTACGGACTAAAGCCAGGAATAGACGTTGAACTTATTAGTTTTGATCGCAAGTCAGAGTTTGCAAAAACCTACGCAGATTTACGAAAACACAAAGGTTTAACTATAGAACAAGCTGAAGAACTTCTTGTAGATGTTAACCACTATGCGGCATTATTGGCTTTGTCAAAAACAGTAGACGGCGTTGTAACGGGCTCAACCTATTCAACAGGTGCTACAATAAAACCATATTTACAACTATTAACTGAACATGACGAGTTTAGTCGAGTTTCAGGTTTTTTCTTTTTATTGCTAAACCAAAAAGTATACTTTTTTGCCGACTGCTCTGTGAATATTGAACCTACAGCCGAGGAATTAGCAGGTATCGCCATCGATTCTGCGACAACAGCTTTGCATTTTGGCTTAATTCCCAAATTGGCAATGCTTTCATTTTCTACACATGGGTCAGCCCACCATCCATTAATCGAGAAAGTAAAAAAAGCAACTGAGATTATTAAAGAAAAAAAGCCAAACTTATTAGTTGATGGCGAAATACAGGTTGATGCTGCTATGGTGCCCTCAGTAGCTGATCGCAAAGCTCCAGACAGTCCTTTACAAGGTGATGCCAATATCTTGATTTTTCCTAGCTTAGAAGCCGGAAACATTGGCTATAAACTAGTAGAACGACTAGCTGGAGCACAGGCAATCGGCCCAATTTTACAAGGCCTAATTAGTCCAGTTAACGATTTGTCTCGGGGCTGCAATGTGCTTGATATAGTCAACTTAATCGCAATTACCTCTGTTCAAGCACAACTTGAATCTAATAACTAAAGCATGATAGAGAGTGTTAAAAAAGTAGCATCTAGGTTGTTAAAAAGTAAAAAGCAGCTCATCGTACGTTTTAGTACGCCTCGCTTTACTTTTGACTTTTTGCCTACTATCTACTGCTTTTTTAACACTCTCAAGTTGGTTAAGTGAAATCTATTTTCGTTGTAACTCTGTTGTTAATCCTTTATTATTCAACACTTTATGATTGTCTTAAGCATTAACTGTGGATCATCTTCTGTCAAAGTAGCTCTTGTAGATAGTAAACAAGACAAAGTAATAGCTAGTGAAACAATTGAAAATCTCAATACAAAAAATGAGGAAAGTTATTTTGAGGCAATTGCCAACTGTGATGCAAAAATAAGAAAAAAACTGAAAAATTTTCCAGAAATCGAAACCGTTGTCCATCGCTATGTCCATGGCGGATCACGGTATAGTAAACCACTCAAGATTTCCTCAACCTCGCTGCGCTCGCTTGAAAAACTCAACAGTCTCGCGCCTCTTCATAACCCTTATAACCTTGCGGGAATCGACGCTGCTCGCAAACTTTATCCCAAAGTTCCCCACTTCACTATTTTTGATACAGCTTTTTACCATACTTTGCCAGAGCACAATAAAATCTACGCGCTACCGTATCAGCTAACAAAAAAGCATGAACTTTACCGCTACGGCTTTCACGGTATCAATCACTCATACATAACAAAACAAGCAGCCAAACTGCTAAACAAGAATTCAGTTAATATTATATCATGTCATCTAGGTAGCGGCTGTAGCATAACAGCAGTAAAAGCTAATCAAGCCGTTCACTGCTCCATGGGGTTTACACCAATTAGCGGAATACCGATGGCTACAAGGTCCGGAGACATTGATCCGGGGCTACTGCTTTACATGCAAGAACAGCTTAAAATTAAGCCGGAAAAACTTAAAAAACTTCTATTAAAAGAGTCGGGATGGCTTGGTATATCAGGCATTAGCTCGGATTTTCGCAAAGTAAGAGATGCTTACTTAAAACCAAGTAACCAGTTTCACAGTCAGGCTAAACTCACAGTTGAATATTTTACAACACGCGTTGCCGAGCAAATATTATTGGCCACTACTCACTTGCAAGGACGGCTAGATCTTCTGGTGTTTACTGGTGGAGTAGGAGAAGGCTCAGCATTGATTCGCGAACTAGTTATCTCAAAACTTTGGCCACTTACCCTAAAACTAAACAAAAAAACTAATGATAGTAACCTGCCTGAAAAGTTTATTGCTCAAGGCGGTAGCTTATTGAAACCAACAAAGGCAACTGTAATATTGGCTAACGAAGCCCTAGAAATGGCTAGAGAAATAGCCTAAATCTCAATTGAATACACAGACTCACCATCTGTAATGTAAATTCGCTTAGACTCGGATTGTACCGCAAAATCAACAATTTGAGAAAGTGAAGGAACTTGGTATTGCTTTAGATAATCCAGATCTTTGGTCTGCTGGTTTTTTAAGTAAACAAAAATCTTACTTCGGCTTGGCTCCAAGAGGTACAGTAATCCTTCATCTTCAGTTGTGTAAATTCTTGATGGATTCTGTGGAAGCAATAGCGGCTGGTTTGTTATTTTGAAATTGTCAATTTGGCCAGAAAAATATCTAATTAATTGGTTATTGTTTGTTAAAACATAGACAGAGCCATCTATTGCCATATCTTTAGACTCAGGCA
>CAYLRB010000030.1:0-13944 GCA_964386265.1 uncultured Candidatus Peribacteria bacterium
ATGCACAAAGGTGGATTGCAGCCATAGTTTTATATGTCTTAAAAAACAATCCACCACCTATAACTCGACAAACCATGGCCGAGCTCCACGGAATCATGAATCCCGACGGGCTACACATTCAGAAAAATCGTAAATTATAACAACAAAAAAAAGTCACCCCGGGGGTAGAAAAAGCAGCGCAAGCTAAGCTTCAATCATGCAAAGAAGTTTTTAAATTAAAGTCTTCTCTTCAACGCCTTCGTCTTTATCGTCAAACAGATTGCCAAGCGCGCGCCACAAGTGGCGGCGTTTTTTTTGATCGATCGCTTTAGCCAAAAACAGTTTGGCCACATTGTTGTCAGGATCGCGGCGTAATAAACGCTTACAAATATTAATAACTTCTTGGTAGCGCTTGTCGTTGTACCACATACCGACTAGCTCCATAATCACTTTCTCGTCTTCCGCTTTCATAGTTGATGGATGGTAATCAGCCAATACAAAAGCCAACTTGCCAGCACGACTGCGAAGTAGGTAAGTCAACATAATAAACATAGCAGCAATTAAAATTACCACAGGAACTGCTTTACCGAACTGCAAATAAATATTGAAGACAGCATGGAAACCCATAGCACACAATAACCCCATCAAAAGCATTAAGTAGCGGTTCGTTGTTACCAAATCTTCTGCAAAAATTTTCCGTAAATTCTGCAAGTACGCTGGGCTTTGCCCTTGCCACTCTTTCATCTTAATAAACTCATAACTAAACTTACTCATACCGTAGTAATAACCAAAAATACCCGAGAACATAGCATGCGCACAAACTGTGACTACCGCTCTAAAAATAAAAGCAGTTAACGCTACACTCAGAGTTTGAGATTTAACAATCGCATAGAAGTAAAAAATGTTTTCTGAAAAAGCAAAGCCCAAACCGGACAGCATCGCAAAATATACGCTGTCGTTTACAGATTGAATTAAATCAGGACGCGAATAGTCAGCATAACGCACTATCAAAAACTTAGCAATCTCTTCAACAATTCCCACGTAAATAAAAAAGACAACAGTCCAAGCATAAGGAACATTTTCCACAAAATGCTGCAAAGAAGCCACAAAATCGGCTGTCGGAAATTTAGCAATTAACCAATGGTAACCTTTTTGCAAACCTAAAACTGGAAAAACCGTTAAAGTTCCACCTAAAAAAACTGTGAACAGCAGGCGACGATGTTTAGTACTACGTGCCATCAAAACACTCGACCAAATAACAGCAGGCAAAGCCGCCATTCCGATCGCTAGTATTAGTTGCCAGTTTATAGTGGTCATTCTCCTAATTTAGAAAGTCGATGCACCCAATGTTCATCTATTAAGCCAGACTTTTGGCTTCTTCCATAGTTTGCGCAACCGGCACAATTCTAGTTAAACCAACAACCGTCAAAATATCATTAATATTAGCCGGTAACTTAGTCAAAACCATCTTACCTTGTTTAGCCGTAATTTTACCGTACCAATCAGTAATATAGCCAACTGCCTTACTATTTAAATAAACTAGATTCTCAAAATCAATAATAAAACTCATACCTTGAGCAGCAGTAGCAATCGCGTCATAAACAGTTTTAACGCTCTCATCTACATTTGATTCGTCAAGCTGACCAGCCAAAGTAACAACTTTAATTGTTTTACCCTTATCAGGAAGCATTAGATCTGAGAGGGCAATTTGAATGTCTGTCATAATATTTTAATTAATTATTTAAATAACAATGTGCGTAGGATCATTATCAGGCAACTCCTCCTGAAATTTAGCGTCGTGCAAGTATTTTTTAACCCGCACTGTTACACCTCCATCTGGATTATCGGTAAACTCTAATTCGTCAGTCCAAGCTTTGACAATTTTTGCTAAACCACGACCACGAATACCAAGTTGCGTAATATCAATATCAGCATTTTTTTTCATTTTCTCCATAATTTGAGTAGCTGTCATTTTTTGATCAATTCTTGATCCATGATCACTAACTAATATTTCGACTGCTTCATCAGGATAATTAACAAACTTAATCTCAATTTTATCATCAGTTGAAGATCCGTGTTCAATCGCATTGTTACATAGCTCATCTACTACAGACTGAAAACGAAAAGCCCACTGCTCAGAAAAATCAGTCATATTCTTAATCATCGCCAAAGTAAAATCTCGAATACCAGACATAAAGTAGGCATTTGTCGGCAATACAATCCTAATTTCTACCGGTTTTTTAGATTGTTCGTTCATATTTTAAACAAAAATATCTACAAATTATAGCATAAATATCTACAAAGTGGAAGACCACATAAAACATCTTTCATAATTTAGCTTAAACTAAGTTCTAATAATAATCCAGCGCGACAAAATCAGATTTAACACAAAGGCAACAACAAAGAAAAAGGGGATTAACAAAAGAAAATCTGACAATAGACCAAAATTAATAACACCATAATCTAAGATTTTGATCAGAACTAAATAGTGCGTTAAAAAAACTAAATAACTCAAATTCGCTAATTTAGTTATTAAAGTATTTATAGATGTAACTAAATTACTAGAGTAAAAAATAAAACAAGATAACAAAAACGCTGTTAAAGGATAAATCAAAAGCAATACTGCATATCTCAATTGAAACAAATTAACATTTAGCAACAAGTAAAAAAGCCCGACTAAAGAGGTTATTAGCAGAATAGTAAGCCAAATTTTAGGACGAACTTCAAACTTAAACTTTTTTAAATGCAAAGCCATAAAAATACCAATTACAAACTCAACTAGATACTCCGAAAAGAAACGGCCACCACTAAACAAATTAACCAAAAAAGGATCTACAACCAATTTAAACAAAATTGCAATTAACAAAACTGGCAGAGCACCCCATCTTTTCACAGAGTAATATAAAATTGGAAACAGTAAGTATAGCTGAAATATTGTACCAATAAACCAAAATGGCGCTTGAATGCTTAACACATATTGATCACTAAAACTATGCAATCCAAAAAAATGCAGCGCAAAATCAATCAAATCTGGACTTTGACCTAATAACAAACCAGTAATAAACAAAAACAACAGAACCAACCAATATAATGGGAAGATTTTCAAAACTCTCTTTTTTAAAAACTCGATATAGACAAGTGGGCTTTTTATGGCCGACAAAGTTAATCCAAAGCCTGATGCAAGCACAAAAAGATTAACACCCAACACCCCCAAAGCTGCAATCATAGACAGAAATTTTGTCAACAATCCACCTTCAAAAAAATTCGCGTATAAACCTGAACCAAACAATGCACCAAGTTGCCAACCAGTTCTATAGTCCAAAATATGATAAGCGCAAATCCAAACAATCGCTATTAATTTCAACAAATCCAAACCGGAAAATCTTGTTAAAGCTTGCTTCAAACTAAATAAATTAGGTATTAATGTAAGCGTTGAAAAAATAGCAGAGATCGTGTATAATAAAAAGATATATCCGCAAAAAACTATCTAAATAAAAAGCTAAATATGTCTAAACTACGCCGCTATCTAGCTCTAATCTGTTTAACAGCTCTTATTGTTCCTAAACTAGTAAATGCCGATCCCGGTGATGTTACTAAATTAGTAATCGAAGATGCTCCAGATACAGTTGAAGCATTTACCGATTTTAGCTTTAAAGTTATTGCTCAAGATAATAGTGATAGTACAATTACTGATTATGATGGAACCGTTGTATTCACATCTGAAACTGACGAAAACGCCAAACTACCTGGTGAACACACCTTTGATCCTGAAGTAGATAGTGGTGAAAAAATATTTAACGAATCATATTTCTTTACAGAAGAAGGTGAACAGGAACTTACAGTTACTGACGAAGAGAACCCTGAACTAACAACTACAATCACAATTAATGTAGTAGAAGCCGACTTGGAAAACGACAACACAGATGAAGAAAATGGCATAAAACTAACTTCACCAACTGAGGGAACTTCTAACGAATCAACTATCACAGTTCGAGGGGAAACAACTCCTGGACTAACAGTTGAAATTTTTAACGATGAAGAATTACTTGGATCAGCCGATGCAGATATTGAAGGTAATTTCCAATTTCAAACACCAGTATTACCTGACGGAAGCTACAAAATCCGAGCTGTAAGCGATGAACTAGAATCAAAAACAGTAAATGTAACTATCCAAACACAAGCTCCTGAAATTAGTTTCATTGAACTATCACCTTCAACAGTTAATGCTGGCCAAAATTTCAATATCCAACTTACAACTGCCAACGATGCTCGTGTTGTAAAAGTAAAAATAAACGACATTCTACATACACTTAAAAAAGACACAGTAAATTCCAAACTATTTAAAGGGACTATTACTGCACCGACAAGTGCGGGTAACTATCCAATCAAAGTAAATATTGAGGATGATTTAGGTAATGTAGCTAACAACTTAAACACTAACAAAACACTAGTTGTTAATACCACATCTGTAAACGGTGGCGATAATGAAGAATTAACATTTCAAGTTCCATCACAAGTTTTAGGTCTTACAGCCACACCATCTGACAAAAAAATCACACTAAATTGGCAAGCAGCAACAGCCGCTAATGGTATTAAAAATTATGCGATCTACTATGGAACTGCTCCTACATCTTTACCTCTAAAAGTAGAGACCAAGGATGCTGCAACTACTTGGTACATACCAGAGTTAACAAACGGAACGACCTACTATTTCCAAATTTATGCTATCGATAACAATAACCAAAGAGGTGACCAAGGAAGCGCAGTAATTAGTGCAACTCCAGTTATCACAGGCCAAACAACATTATTAGGGTCTGCTCCCAATCAAGTACAGCCTAATGCAGTTACTAACAGCGGCCCCGGATTACTATTCTTAGGCGCTGGCTCATTATTTGCTGCTAAAATAATTCGTAAAAGAAAAGCATAATACTTGCTTTAATCAAATCAGATGCTAAGTTTTCATTAACGAGAATTTAGCATCTTTTTTTGAAATCTATTTTAAGTCTTAGTCAAAAAATCCTACAAAAAGTCACTTTAATTCTAGTGGCTCTTTTACCAACAGCCATAATTTTAAGTTTACTTGACTACCGTTTTCACAGTTATTTTTGGCCACAACTTGATTTACTTCGTTTTCAACAATCAGCTTTTTTTGATTTCACAAGCTTTAGCTTTTACTTCTACATACTACTAATCGGGATCTGCTTAATCCAATTCATCTTTTTTGATTTTAAACAGCAAATCAAAAATAGTCTAAAAATACTACCGATCTGGCTTTTAATCTCAATCATTTTAGCAATCGCTGGAGCATTTATAGCCGAGCTAAATCACGTTCCACTAGAACCTGTCATAAAATCCCCACTAAATCAAATTTTGATCAATTTGCTAGTTCCAATTGGGTTAGCTGTTAGCTTAATTTGGCAACAAAAAACAAATCCAACATCAGCTACAGTTTTAAAAAAAAGCTTTAGTATTACATTTGGCTTGTTTGCATTAATCATTTTATTTGAGTTTGTAACTAACTACTTTCCAGGTGACAATCGAGATTTTTTAAACCGTTTAGTTTGGCCATACATAGACCCTTTTGTTGATTTAAAAGCCGAAAGCGCCAACTGGCTATCCTACATTTTTGCACCAGCAACTTTGATCAGTATCTATTTGTTTAAACAGTTTAAAAAACCACATTTTTTAGTTAGCGCCGTATTAACAGTTTCCGTACTTTTACTAACCAAATCATACACCGGTATTTTGGCTTTTGGATCTGCAATCGGTTTATATTTCTTTTTATTAGCAAATAATAAGTGGAAAGTACGAATTATCATCTTAAGCTTAATATGCTTAGGAATTTTTGTTCTTACACAATGGCACACGCCCAAATTTCAAGTTTTATTGGGCAACTACCATTTACCAAATTCATTAGAAAGGCGCGCACAAATATATGAAGCAAGTATAAAAGGATTAACTGAACAACCTCTAACCGGGTTTGGCATAGGTAACTATCAAAATTACTTGCGAAACAATATCAAACGCTTAACAGGTGACACGATTCCTGAAAGAGAATTACCACCTCATCCCCACAATCTCATTCTATACTTTTGGTCAGAATTTGGACTCTTAGGACTAATAAGCATTTTAACTGTTTATCTTGGTGTTACTTGGTCAATAATTAGTCAACCAAGGAGTAATGCCATCTATAGTTTTTTACTATATCCGTTAATTCACGGACTATTTGATGTGCCTTATGGACTAGAGGAAGTAAGTATAATTTTTTGGGTAACTATCGCCATTGTAATAGCCAAGAGAAGTCAAAATGGCGCATTGCTAAACTCTTGAAACTTTTTGAGCCCTGCCATTGGCGGCATAGCGAGACAGTTGAGTAAAACCAAAAAAGACTTTTACAATTTTGAAACTTTTTGAGCCCTGCCATTGGCGGCATAGCGAGACAGTTGAAAAATTGTAAAAGTCTTTTAATGGTACCGTCGGAGAGAATCGAACTCTCACTCCCTAAGGAATGCGATTTTGAGTCGCACGCGTCTACCAATTCCGCCACAACGGCTCATCCAAGAGCAAGGTGCAGCATATGACATTCCCTCAAAAAGTACAATATTTTTTTCAAGGTAAATAAAATTATTATTTTTGACTGTTGCCAAAAGTTGTAATTTACATTATTATTCAAAGGCATTATTTCTAAGCGATTATTATGTCTAGTACGACTATGCAACAAGACCTTCTAACATTTGCTGACCTTTGGAACAAAATGAGATCATTTAGAGCTTTATACACGCCTGATGTAACAGAAATGATGTCTGCCGAAGTAGGTAGTACCTGGGAAGTACAACGTCGAAATGGTAGTGTTATCAAAATTATCAAAGTAAACAACAACGAATGTAGTTTGCAAGAAGTTAGCTAAGAACTTTTTAGTTTTATCCCAGAAACTTTTTCACTGCCTTTGCAACTCGACCATTTGTAATTTTTGCAATTTCACTCTCTTCAGCCAAGCTGATAGCCTCAATGTCACTAAAATGCTGCAGTAACAGTTTTTGATACTTAGGACCAACTCCCGGAATCTCTTCCAAACGCGAGCTGGTCATTTTTTTTATCCTCTGGTTTCTATTAAACTTAATAGCAAAGCGATGGGCTTCATCTCGAAGCTGTTGCACCAAAAACAAGGCTGGATGGTTACTTGGCAATAATACAGCTTGCTTATTATTTGGTTTGAAAATTTCTTCCAACCTTTTAGCCAAACTGACCATTACAATTTTGTCCTGTAATTCAAAGTTTTTTAAAACCGTATATGAAGCACTTAACTGCCCTTTTCCTCCATCAATAATTACCAAGTCTGGCTTAGTAAGTAAAGATTGATCAGTGAAGCTAAACTGATATTTTTCTAAAACATAGCGTCCCGATTTTGTTCTATCTTCATGTGCACCGATGTCATAATCATTTAAATCAGTCTCTTCTAAAAAACTATGATCAAAATATATTTTGCGTTCTTTCTGTTGATTAAAGAAGTTCTTTAATAGTAATAAAAACACTAGATCTTTACGTATCTTAGATTTATTGTTAATCCAAAACCATTTCAACTCTTTTTCTTCTGTCAACCAAGCAATAAGCTCTAATTTACCAGACTTTTTAAGCGCTAATGCTGTTGGGTTCTCCAACATTAAATCTAATTTGGGATCTTTTATCTCTGCTACCTCCGACTGCTGCTTTTTTGTCAAGCGAGCCAATCTACAATCTTTTGGCAAGGCTAATAAATATTTCAAACGTCTAGTTAATACTTCTTTCATACTTGCAAAATCATCAATTTCTCCCTCTCCCAAAGCTCTAATTCTAAAATGTCGATAATCAGCTTGTTTACTAACACCATTTTCAAAAACAACCATAGAACCAACCGTTTCTGTACCTTGTAGATGGGAAATATCAAAACATTCAATTCTTTTAGGCAATTTAGGTAAATCTAAAACTGTTTTTAATTCAGATACCATCTCTTGCGGGCTTCTTTTGTCCTCACTTAACCACTTAACCTGCATTTGATTAGCATACGATTTTGCATTACGTGCTGTTAATGCTAGCAAATCGTACTTCCGACCCCTTGTTGGCGTTATTAATTCTACTTTTCGCTCAGCTTTAAGTTTTAACCAATCTTCTAATAAACCTTTGTTTAATGGCAAAGAGGGGATAACAAGCTGCTGTGGAACTTTTTCACTAACTTGGTAGTACTGAGTTATAAATCCCTCCAAAACTTCGGCATCTCCTTGCCCTGGATCAAGTAGCTCTGCCTTTAATATAAACTGCTGATCGTCAATTACCTTACCTTGGCGAACCTGCAATAAGCTAAAAAAGTAATCTCCCTGTTCAACTGCAAAATTAATTACATCTGCTTCTATAGAATCCGGATCAGAAATTTGCTGCTTCTCATCCAAATCCTGTAAAAATTGTAAACGATCACGTAAAAGTGCTGCTTGCTCAAATTTACGATCTATCGCCAACTGTTGCATCTCCTCTTTAAGTTCGTTTACCAATTTAGAAATATCACCTTCCAAAAAAGCAATAATCCGCTTAATCATTTCTCTATATTCTTCAGGAGTTACAACACCTACACATGGTCCAACACAACGTTTAATATGAAAGTCTAAACAAGGAAAATTTATTACACGATTTGTTACCTCAACTCTTTGTTCTAAGTTTTTATCTAAATCAGAGTTTTCATTTAACCAACGAATTTGCAAATCACAATGTCGATACGGAAATAACTTTTTAAGAAGTTTTAGTGTTTGCTTTACTTTCCATGCTGCCGTTTTAGGACCAAAATAACGCGCACCATCCTTTTTTAATTTACGAACTATAGATATTTGAGGAAAATCGTCACGCACACCAACTCTTATGTAGACATAGTTTTTATCATCTTTCATTAAAATATTGTAATACGGCCTATGTTCCTTGATTAAATTTGTTTCTAAAATCAAAGCTTCCAGCTCATTATCTACAACTGTAAATTCCAAATCTTGAACCTTAGAGAGCATTCTCTGAATTCTTACCGTATGTTTTGCTCCATCCCTAAAATAAGACTTAACACGCTTAAATAAATCTTTAGCTTTGCCAATATAAAGTAAAGAACCATCCTTATCATACATCTTATAAACACCTGGTTGATGAGGCAAAATTTGAAGTGACGCTAAAATTTTCTCCGGCCAATTTGACATTTACTTGTGAGTTTTGACAAATACACCTAGATTATAAAAGAAATTTGGCCAAAGTCATGCATTTTAAAAGCGAACAAGAACAAATCATCGGTTGGTTGGCGTTTAAAGCAGTTTTCAATGAAGGTAGTGAACTGATTGATCTCAAACAAATTACCGAGTTACCAAAAGCTAGTTTGCTAAAAAAACTCAAGCTGTTACAAAAACAAGGAGTTATTAAACAAGAAAAAACAGGCAACTGGAAAATCAACTTAGACAAGTTACCTC
This sequence comes from uncultured Candidatus Peribacteria bacterium, assembly GCA_964386265.1. Classification (GTDB taxonomy): domain Bacteria; phylum Patescibacteriota; class Gracilibacteria; order UBA1369; family UM-FILTER-41-14; genus CAYLRB01. Next base: position 9,447 of record CAYLRB010000030.1, read on the forward strand.
AAGCTGTGATCAAAAAATTTACTCAAATGCAGCGTAGCATAATTTTCGACAAAAATGCGCATCTAGTTCAGGAAAAACTTATCAAGTCAACATTAGATAGCATTGCCAAAATCATAGGAATTGAAGCAATTGCAGTCTGTAATTCATTCAGTTTAAAAACCACAACTACCACAAGCGACATCGACCTATTGATTGTTTGCCGTGAATCAACATTCTTTTTAACCAGACTACTAGTAACTTGCTATCTACATTTAAAAGGAATCAGATTACATGGGAACAAAACCTGCAACCGCTTTTGCCTTAGTTTTTGGCTAACAGATAAGAATCTCAACTTAACACAGTGCTTAAGAGGAAAAGATGCGTACTTTTATTATTGGTTCCGTACTTTGAATTGGTTTGTCCTACCTGCAAATTCGAAAATGTGGCAAAAAAACTTAGTAAGAAAAAATAAAAGCTGGCTAAAAAAGTTTAATTTAAGCTATCAAAAATCAAGATTTCCAAAACTTGGAATCAAAATAACCTCTGTAAATAGACCCAAACACGAGAACAACTTTTTTGTACAAAAACTCAACAGGTTTCTTGGAAATTGGCAGCTTAAACGTGCACAAAAAAAATTAGCTAAGATGGGATCTCGACCCGGTGTGATTATAAAAAGTGATATACTTAAATTTCACACTAACGATCATAGGCCGGAAATTAATAAAGCGTATTGGTATTTGTTAAGGCAAATAAAACATTATTTTCCACAAACCTAAAGGTGAGCTTGCACTCACCAGCTTTTACTGTTAGTATTTAGTCCTTATCTAATTATTTGGACTAATGTTATTTGCAAATTCGCTAGCTGCAAAAAATATTTTCGCCCATGTTGATTGTGATTGCTTTTTTGTTTCAGTAGAACGTCTAAGTCAACCAGCTTTAAACAACGTGCCAGTTTGTGTTTGTGGACCCACAGGCAACTCCGGGGTAGTAACTTGCGCAAGCTACGAAGCAAGACCTTTTGGCATTAGAGCCGGTACTCCTGTTTTTAAAGCAAAAAAAATGTGTCCACAAGCAAAGTTTATCTCCGGCAGCTTTCAAAAATATATAGATATTTCCTACCAACTTTTTAAAATTTTAGAAAAATTTAGCCCAGAAATAGAGCACAAATCAATTGACGAAGGATATCTCAATATTAACAATATTGCCGAAATTCATGGCTTAGGAGAATTGGAATTAGCCAACAAAATTCAAGAAACTATAAAATCAGAACTTAACCTACCAATCTCAATAGGCATAGGTCCAACAAAGACATTAGCCAAAATTGGTTCAAAATTAAACAAACCAGCAGGTATCAAAGTTTTCACCTCAGAAAAGCTACTAACAGATATCAATAATTTACCCATAAACATCGTATGTGGCTTTGGCAGAAAGCTCGAAAAACGTTTACTAGTAAAATATCGCATAACAAACATCGGCCAATTTTTAAAATTAAACGGTAGCTTAGTAAACCAAGCACTCGGCTTACCAGGGCTAATTATTTGGCATGAACTACAAGGAACACCATTATTAAAAATAAATTGCAACGAAACAGCACCAAAATCGATCCTACGCTCATCAATGTTTCCAAATAAAACAACAAGCTACGAAACTATCGAAAATTGGCTACATGCCAGACTGGAAGAAGCTTGTCGAAAATTAGACCGCTACAACTTAACGTGCCAAGGACTTGGAATTTTCTTAAGACAAAATTACCCGCTTAAAGTAGGGGACTACCAACAGCTTGCAACTCCCACAAACTCATATCAGAAATTAAGTAAAGAAATTCATTCGCAGTTAAAAAAGATATATCGGCCAGATACCCTTTATCGTGCTGCGGGGGTTTGGCTAGATAACCTAAAGCCCCAAAACACACAACAAACACTGCCTTTATATGAGGAAGATCAAACTAAAGAATTTGTTAAAGCCTTAACAAGCTGTGATCAAAAAATAGGAAAAACTAGCCTAATGACAGCTAGCCGTTTCTTTGGACATCAAAAGCCTAGCACAAGTGCGCCTTTAGCTTTTCTTATTTAATTCCCAAGTATGAACCAGCACTTTGAAAAATTGCTCGTGCATTATCAAAGGTCAACTGCTGTAAACATTTGTCATATGGCAACCAAATATAACCTTGATGCTCATCCGACAAAACAACTTTTTCTTCATCAGTTTCAGCCAACATAAAGACAACATCTTTGTCATGACGTTCGCCAAGATGATAATAACTATAAGTCATTTTTTCTCGAAAATTTGGCAATATAAAAGCATGCTTTATGCCTGTTTCTTCGTCCAATTCACGCAAAGCAGTTTGCTCTTCCGTTTCCTCACCTTCAACATGCCCCTTTGGGAAACCCCAATGACCACCTAAGTAGTGCAACAAAAGAAACAGAGGTCCGTTAACCGTTTTTCTATAAATGACGAGCCCGCAGGACAAATGATAAACTACCACAATATAAAATCAGAAAATAAATCTACCCCTATTATACTCCCACTATTTGAATTGCGCAAAACGATCTAAGTAGCGAGCCAACATATCGTATTCTAAATTAACAAAATCACCAGTTTTTAATTGGTTAAAGTTCGTTCTTTCTAACGTTTCGGGTATCAAGGCTACTTCAAAGGTGTTCAAATCAGCTTTTGCAACAGTCAAACTCACACCATTGATTGTAATAGATCCTTTTGTAGCAACAAATCTCGCAGCATCATGAGGCAGCTCCAACTCTAAAACAAATTCACCAGCAGCTTGATCAATTCCCAATACTCTCACTTTAGAATCAACATGACCGCTGACCAAATGGCCATCCAACCTGTCTTGCAAAGTTAAAGATTTTTCAAGGTGCACCAAAGATCCAACTTGTTTATTATCAAAAGTCGTACAACGCAAAGATTCATGAATAATCTCCACGCTGTATTGATAGCTTTTTAAATCTATCTCACAAACCGTTAAACAAACTCCGTCATGCATAATTGAGTCGCCTAAACGCAACCCTTCAAAAAAGCCTTCATCATCGGGTTTAATTTCCCAGCGCACACCAGCATCAATTTCATTCACAGCTTTAATTTCACCAATGTTACGCACAATACCCGTAAACATTTTTAATATATTAGAAGAAAGTTGTTTCCATTTTACCTTTAGCAACATTCGCGCACAAGCGCGAACTTTGCGATTCACATTGGCCAAAGGCCGAGCAGGTAAGAAAATATTTTTTAAAATTTTTTACCTTTTCGCAACACCCACTCATATACACTCAGTTTACATCATTTAATCCAAAGTAAGATGCGTACATTCAATAGAACATATTTAATTGGCTTCGTAGGTGCAAAACCAGAAAAACACGAAACACAAAATGGCAATGAACTAAGTACTTTCCCAGTTGCCACAAATTTTTATACAAAGGACAAAAACAATGAAACGCGACAAGAAACAGATTTTCATCGCATTGTTTGTTGGGGGAGCCTAAGCAAATTTGTTCAAGAACATCTCAATAAAGGTTCATTAGTATTTTTAGAGGGACGAATCACCAACCGAAGCTATGAAGATAACAAAACTAAACAAACCTGCTATAGAACTGAAATAGTTTGCAGCGAATTAAAAATCTTAAGCTGGAAAAACAAGGAGGAAAATAGTAATTTGGTAGAAGCAGTCAATTCACAAGAAAATAATGAAAATATCAGTTATAATCCCAACCTATAATCGAGCTGACAAACTTGACCAATGTTTAAAACATTTAGAAAGCCAAGATTTTTCCAAAAATGAATTTGAAGTTATCATTGTAGATGATGGTAGTACGGATAAAACTTCTACGTTAATCAAAAATTGGCAAAAAAATAGCCAACTAAATATCAAGTTTATTACACAAAAGAACCAAGGGCAGGGAGTTGCTCGCAATCAAGGTGTTGCAGCAGCGGTAGGCTGGTTAACAATATTTATAGGAGACGACATTTACCCAGTTACAGACTTCTTAGAACAACATTATCAATTTCATAAACAAAATTATGAAGAAAATGAAGCAGCCATAGGGCAAACTGCTTGGTATCCAAACTTAAACGTAAGCGATTTTATGCTCTGGCTAACTAACGAACTTCCATTGTCAAAAATTTTTGCGGGCCCTCAATTTAATTTCAAAAAATTAGAGCAAAATCCTGACAACGTTAGTTACTTTTATTTTTATACATCCAACATATCAATCAAAACCGCGTTACTTAAAATTAATAGTTTTGATCCATGGTTCAATGGATATGGATGGGAAGATATTGAATTAGGTTATCGATTACAAGCCAAAAACAATTTAAAGTTAACTTATCTCAAAACCGCTTTTGCTTATCATGATCATTTAATTAAGTTCAAAGATTTTGCTAAAAGAATGGAAGCCATCGGCTATAACGCCGTAAAATTACAGAATAGACACCCAAAATTAAAAGTTGTACCAAGCGGTATAAAAGCTTTTGTATTAAAAATAATGGGCTGCAAAATAGTCTTAGT
>CAYLRB010000031.1:0-4659 GCA_964386265.1 uncultured Candidatus Peribacteria bacterium
GTAAATAAAGCAAGCATTCTCTCAATTCCCATGCCATAGCCAGACATTGGTGGCATTCCGTGCTCCATTGCTTCAATAAATGGCTCATCCATCATCATTGCCTCTTCGTCGCCAGCAGCTTTTAGACCTGCTTGTTCTTCCAAGCGTTGGCGTTGATCGATTGGATCTACTAGCTCAGAATACGCATTTACAACTTCCCACCCGTTGACTACTAGCTGATAACGATCTGTAACTAGTGGATTTTCGTCATTACGTCTAGCCAAAGGTGATAAGTCGACTGGGTGTTGCAACAAGAAAGTTGGCTGAATAAGCTGTGGTCGAGAAACCTTTTTGTATAGCGCATCAATCAGGTTTCCGCGCCCCAATTCTTTGTAATTAGCTACGTCCTGCAAGTTAATTCCTTTTGCCTCAATGACTGATCGTAACTCGTCAGCAGTTGAATATTCGTTGATGTCTATACCTGCATCCTGCTTTATGAGATCAGCTAAAGTCACCTTTCTCCATGGTGGTGTAAAATCCACAGCGTGAACTATCCCATTGCGATCCGCGATGTTGACTACTCGTGTACCTAAAACATTGTCCAAGATGTAAAGAATTTTATCTTCCGTAAACTTCATATTATCTTTGTAATCCCAATAGGCTGCATAATGTTCAACCATGGTAAACTCTTGCAAATGACTTGGATCAGATCCTTCATTACGAAAATCCGGCCCTACTTCAAAAACACGCTCAATGCCCCCAACTACGGCTTTTTTCAAAAATGTTTCTGTGGCAATCCTCAAGTATACGTCGATATCTAAAGCGTTGTGGTGAGTTATAAAAGGTTTTGCCAAAGCACCACTTGCTTGGTTAACCAACACAGGGGTTGTGATCTCTACAAAGTCATTTTTAATGTAAAAATCACGCATTGCTTGGATAAATTTGCTGCGGAACATGAAGCGATCAAAAGTTTTAGAATCCGATACCATGTCTAGATAACGCTGTCTGTATTTACTTTCTTGATCTTTTAACCCATGCCACTTCTCTGGCAATGGACGGATGGCTTTACTTAGCAGCTGAAACTCTGTCACCAGAATTGTCAACTCGCCATGTTTTGTATTAAATAGCTCGCCCGTCACGCCAATAAAATCGGCGACATCAAGGAGCTCGAACAGCTCCATTTGCTTTTCGTTTAATAAATCAGCCATAAAGCAGATTTGGATCTTGCCCGTATGATCTTGCAACTGTCCAAAATTCAACTTACCGTGACTTCTCAATGCGACTAGTCGACCAGCTGTTTTTACCTGATTGATCGGCTTTTCAACAATTTGATCAACCGCCCGTAATACCTCCTTGGCACCCATTTCTATACTTTGCGCTATTGTGTGCTCTTTTGCATACTTATCTGGGTATGGATTAACACCCATGGCTCTTAACTTAGCCAATTTGGCGATTCGATCCTGACTTTCCTGTGAATAGCTCATAAAGTCTGTTGAAATTTAAGCTGTAGATAAGCCGATTATAGGAAGATTTTTTAGCTTTGACCAGCGATTTTATCCGAATTTGTCAAAATAACCATCTGTTTTCTCAGATTACAACGTTAGTTAAGATAAAAAATGTTTTTCTATTTTTGCAAGGGACGAGGAATTTGGGTCTTTTTATTTTGTTGCTTTTATGATATACTGTTTGGATTTTATAACTTTGAAATATGCGTTCACTGATGCGTCAGCAGCGAGCGAAAAGCTCTAGAAACAAACAAATTAGCCGATTTTTGCTCAAAAGGTTTTCCTCACCATTATTCCTAAGAGTTTTGGTAGCGAGTGCACTAACTTTAATTGGTGTTGCGCCTTCATGTTTTGCAGGTGCTGTAGTAGTAACAAGTGATACAACTGAATTCACCACTAATGACGCTGGTGTAGAGTTCAATGTAAGTTTTACAACTGACCAAGAGATTAGTTCGGCCGACGACCAAACTATTACAGTTCAGATTCCAAATTTCGTTATTAACGCTGTTACATCTTTTACTGGTGATGAGTTTGGTGATCTTGTACAGACAGGTGCCGCTCCTACTACAGCGGACTGTTCTGCTGTTGGCCCAACAAATACTCAAGTTTACTATACTATCTTGCCTGGCAACGACTCAGTACAATTTTTAATCTGTCCATCTGTTGATGAACTTAACGTGGTAGGTACAGAAACGATTGCGAATGGTAGTAACATTTCAATTGGTATTAATGCGGACACTTCAGCCATAGCTGCAAGCGATTCAATTATTCTTAGCTCTGGCGCTGGCCTTGCACTTAGTTCGGCCGCTGGTAGCTCAATTTTAAATACTACTAATCCAGCTGCTGATCGTTACGTCGATGCCTCTAATGTTGCAGCTACTGATACGGCCAATGATTGTGACGACTACTCAACACCATGTTTAACTGTTGAGCATGCGATTAGTCAGGCTAACGAAACTGAAAACGTCTACCTAGGACCCGGTTTCTATTTAGGCGGTACAATTGACAAATCTGTTAACATTCTTGGTGATTCAGCCTCAGTTTTTGCTGGTCTAGGTTCAAACAATACAATTACATTTAGTACATTAGAAGCAGTAACAGCTACTGCGCTACAGATTTCTAATGTTATGTTAACTGGTTCTGCACCGACATTTCTTGCTGAAGATGCCGGGATAACGCTAACCGATGTAGACTTCCGTTACGAAACTGGCGAAGGCTGTTTTACAACTTACAACGACGAAGATGTTGCCGAGACAGCTAACCACTTTATTATTAACGAAGAAACCGACGGAGAAAGTGTAATCAACTTTTGTGGAGGTAACTTCGACCTATTACCCGTTGCAGCACATGGTTATGTTTTCCAAGGTAATGCTGTAACACTAGATATTAGTGGTACAACTTTTGATCGATCAGGTATCGATGTTTACACAAGTAGGGAATTAGCAAAAGTAGAGGTTGGTCAAGCTAGTACAATTAGTTTTACAGACAATACTATTGCAGGGGCACAAGTTGCCGTAGGACTAGGAATGACCACTTATCGTTTTGTTGAAGAAGGTGGTACATTTTTTAACATAACTTCAACACCTGTAATTGGTACAGCCTTAGATTTTGCAAATAATGTATTTGGCCTATATGCTGAATATGGAACCATTGTTAATGCTGGTGGCGATGCCCCAATCGATGGATATTTTACAAGTTTTGCATTCAACAATAACACAATCAATAGTGATCTAGATTACATCCTAAATCTATCAGGAAACACGATTGAAGAGCTACAGCTTAATAATAACTCTGGTGTTGTTTCAAGAGAAAGTGGCAGCGGGGAAGCAATTTTTATTGACGGGATCGAATCAATAACAGGCGACCCTAGCGACGAAGAAGCAGACAACGACACTGCCATTCATGACAATCGCCTACCGTTTACAAGCTTCACTTTGAATGGCTCTGCCAATTTAGTTTTCGACTTTCTAGAAAATGTTGTTGCAAGTCTAGAAGGTGATAGCGAAGCCAATATTGGCACTTCGACTACCCGTATAGCCAGAAACACATTTGTAAATCCGGACACAGCAATTTACGAAGGTATCGCTGCCCTTGATTACTCGGCCGGAGAACTAATAATTAGTAATAATCGCTTTGTGGGTGATGATTTAGCTAACATAAGCCTAACTGCAGGTACGGTAATTAAAGTGTTCAATAACACTGTATTGAGCAACTCTGCAATTCCAACTGTTCTAATCGACAATACAGATGAACTAATTAATGAGTTGATTATTAAAAATAATAACTTTGTATTTTTAGAGTATCCTGGCGCATTTTTCCAAGGCGCCATTACTTGTACAAATGTCGACGGCACAATTGAAACCGTGGACATTGACTATAATAATTTTGACTACTATGGCGCAGGCGTTGACCCTGACTTACCTACAGTTGAAAATGATTGCGGTGGCCCAAATACAAATGACACCTTACAATTTAGCTGGTTCGAATCTAATTACGCATCGGGAGCAGAAGAAATAATTGAAAATGACGAAAAAACAATTACGGTAACACATAGTGGCGATCTAGATTTCACAAACTATGCCATTGATGGTGATGAAATATTACTATTGAACTTTGGTGGAAATAACTACTACTTTTATGTACTTAGTGCCACTCTTGATACCATTACATTACTAAACTATACAGGCTTTGGCATTAATGAACTAACCGAAGGCGCAGGCATAACAGTAGGAAACTTAATGCTTTCTAGCTTATCACCATTAATCAATTCTGGTGATGCATCGGATGAAGATATCGACGACATTGACTACAATGGCAACGCCCGAATTCAAGAAGAAGGCATTGATATTGGACACGTAGAAACAGCCTACGTGCCGCCAACTGTTAGTGAAACTACTGTTACTGGTCAAGTTGTTAGCTGGACATTTACCGACGACGATGGATTTGGCGAACAACAACAGTATCAAGTTATTGTTACTCAAGGCGAAGATGTATTTGAAGATAGCGGAAGAATTACAAGTGCGATCTCTGAATATACTATTGCAACGCCTTTGGTAGATTGTACTGAATACGAAGTTACTGTTAATGCCTATAACCTAGCTCTTGGAACAGAAACTGTTACCCATACAACACTAAACTGTCCCGAAGAACCCGAAGAAGAGGAGCCGGAAGAAGA
>CAYLRB010000031.1:4759-12368 GCA_964386265.1 uncultured Candidatus Peribacteria bacterium
GAAGAAGAGGAGCCGGAAGAAGAACCGGCAGGCTCTGGAGGTGGTGGCGCTTCTGCAGGTAGAGTGTCTAACGATTCATCTGAAAAAACAAACGACCCGACACAAGAAACGGAACAACCAGCTTCTGACAATGAACCTCAGACTGACTTAATACAAAGCCCTATAAACGAAGAAAAAGCTGGCGATGCCTCTCTTCCCCCAGAAGCAAATGGTGTCACAGGAAGCTTCAAAATTGATGATACACGAACGGCAATATACCCTGCGCCTAACCAAAAATTAGAACAGTATCTAAACAGTGGCCGCGATAAAGAAGAAAGCAAAGACCAAAGTGCTGGAACCCAGTTTAACAATAACTTAAACCTTGGCAGCTTAATTCAAGCCTCAACAATTGGCGAGCTAAATACTGCATTAAAAGCTGGTACAGATACCCAAGCCGCGGACACTGATCCAACGAAAAATGCTTACTCACCAGAAACAATTTTTACACTACTTGCTTCAGAATTTAAGTCAGGGGACAAAGAAAGTGCTTCACAAATGCAACAACTAGCCAAAAATGCCCAAGATAGTGACGAGGACGGATTAACTGACGAAATGGAAAATATTGTACTAGGCACTAATCCCAAAAAAGCTGATACAGATAAAGATGGCGTAAACGATGGCCTAGAAATATTTGGTTTCAATACTGATCCAACTAAAGAAAATAAAAACTTAAGCAAAACTATAAGAGTGAATTACGCCAAAGAGATTGGACAAAAGCATCAATTACGTGCCGTATTTGGTAAAAAAGTTGATGTCAAAATTGTAAACACATACGTAGAAATTGATGGTGAATTAATTGCCTTGGGAGGAACTAAATGTTCGGAAAACGGCGTTTGTTTAATCGACATCGATCTACGGAAACAACTTGGCGACCAAGAAAATGCCGAAGTTAGATTCATTAATGAATTTGTAAATAGTGATGGCGAGCTAGTCGACAGGCAAGTATCAGATAAAGTAAATATTCGCCTTAACCGTTTGAGTGATGGTGAAACAAAGTTACTAGAAATTGGTGGAACAGCTGTTGATCCACGCTTCCCAGAGTTTATTTATATCGTTCGAGGTAATGATGAAATAAGCTACAAAACTGACTACCCTGCCGTGGTTGAATCAACTGCGAGTTTGGTACACGGTTCATTTGCCATCATTGACTCACTAAATGGTGTTCGTAAATTTAAAATACCTAGCGCAATTGCTAAACAACCTGGCGTGCATACATTTACAGTGATGGGGTACAACCCAGAAACAAAATCCTATGGTGACCCAATTGATGTTTCATTCATTGTTCGCCAAGATTACCTGGCTCCATTTGGCAATGCCAGATTATCACTATTTGAACCGGGTATGATTGCAGCCTTAGTTGCAACTCTTGCAGGCCTAGCGATTGCAGGTTACGCCGGATTAAAATTTGCTGAACGAAGAAAACGTCGGATTGTGTAGAAAACTAAAAAGCCCCCGCCAATGGCGGGGGCTTTTTTTTATAAATCTTGATACTGAGGAATGTAGGCTGGCTCCTCCATTGATGGAGAGTAATCATTGAGCCCCCTATGACCTCCTCCTTGTTGTTGTGGTGGCGTGTGGTTTGTATCAAGTTCGTAAAATCGCAATCGCTCTTTTTGAAACATAAGCTCCACTGTACCGATAGGCCCGTTACGATGTTTGTTTATTATGATCTCGGTTACCCCTTTACGATCTGTTTCTTCTTCATAGTAATCTTCACGGTACAACATCATTACCACATCTGCATCTTGCTCAATAGAACCGGACTCACGAAGATCGGACAGCTGTGGTCGTTTATTTACCCTACTTTCTACAGCACGAGACAACTGTGACAGCGCAATGATTGGGATATTGAGTTCACGCGCCAAAGCTTTTAGTGAACGTGAGATTTCAGAAATTTCTTGTACGCGATTACCGAATCCACCGTTATTGCTACGACCTTGCATCAATTGTAGATAATCGATTACTAAAAGGTCTAATCCATGCTCCATTTGCAAACGTCTTGCCTTAGCTCTTAACTCTACGATTGAACTTCCTAGTGAATCATCGATGAAAATTTTTGTTGAATTTAATCTATCCATAACGGGCCCAATGCGAGCAAAATCATTGTCAGTTAATTTACCTGTTTTAATTTTCCAAGAATCTACTTCTAAAAGTGAACAAAATAAACGTTCTACCAATTGCTCCTTGGACATTTCTAAAGAGATAATTCCTACCGCCCTATCTTTTTCTGCAACGTTTTGAGCGATGTTAAGGGCAAATGCTGTTTTACCCATGGAAGGACGAGCCGCTAATATAACTAAATCTGACGGATGTAAGCCTGTGAGTATATTATCGAGTGAATGAAAACCAGTACTGACACCTTGATATTTTTCGCGTTGCTCAGGATCATGTAGTTCAGCAATTTTTTCGTAAGTTAGTGTCAAGATGTCCTTAATGTGAACAAATTTATCTTTAACAAAACTACGAGATACGTTAAAAAGTGATTGTTCGGCCTTTTCTAACAAGTCCTCAATATCAGCTCCTTCGTCATAGCCCAAACCAGTGATTAACTGACCTGAGTTTACCAACCTCCGCAAAGTTGCTTTGTGGATGACAATTGTTGCGTATTGGAAAATATGACTAGCCGTTGGAACATCAACTGGCAACTGCGCCAAATATGAACTACCACCTGTTTTTTCTAACTGATTTTGATCTTCTAAATAGCTTGTCAAAGTTAATAGATCAACCGGCACATGTTTGTTGAAAAGAGTTAAAATAGCCTCATACACTAACCTATTTCCTTCATGATAAAAATCTTCGGCATGCAAAACATCTGCAATTTTAATAATTGCATCTTTGTCTAGTAGCAATGCACCCAAAACACACTTTTCTGCCTCTAAACTATGCGGCGGAACATTGTTTAAGCTGATTGACATAGATCAGGATAAATTTAAAGACAGGTAAATTTTATTAGCGCGGGAACCAATAGTGACATAAAATTATAAAAATGCCATCCAAATTTTAGTAAATTTTATCTTGGTTAATCAAATGATCACTAGACACAAAATAGGTATCGACGGCGAGAATTTAGTTTGTCAATTTTTATGGCAACAAGGCTTTAAACTGCTAACACGGCGCTTTAAGTGTCGCTCTGGAGAAATTGACGTCATTGCAGAACGTGACAACTTTGTCTACCTAGTAGAAGTCAAAACTTCTCTAAAAAAAGGGCATGAGGCCGTACTGTCAACTCGCCAAAGATGTCGCTTATGGCAAGCCGGGATTGTCTACTGTAAAGAAAATAGCTTAGAATTTCCGACTGGGCTGCTAGTCGCTCTTGCGAACCTGCACGAAATGAGTGTAAGTTGTGAACTGTGGAATTTTTCTGACTTGAGCTGGTAATTGTTATTAACGTTAATAATTATACGATGATCAAACCGTCACCTCGACTCGTTCTACTAGGATCGATTATTGCTTCAGGCATTATTGCTTGGTGGGGAATTTTTTTTAACCAGGGGACACTTACAGTACAGGCAAATGTAACAAACTTTACGATAACAGGAATGTTCGACACGCCAACAATTTGCACAGCTTACAAATGTAGCTATACAGTAAAGCCGAAAATATATGAATTAACGATTAGTAAAGAAGGTCACATTGCAGCCAATACTAACGAACGAGCCATAAGAGGACGGGAGGTTAGCGCGTATGCAAAGCTTGAAGCAGTTCCAAAATTTGAGGAAATAAGCGCAGAAACAAGACTTGTAGACAAAGTCTATACTACAAAATCACCTAATGGAGAGCAAAAAGTTTGGCTAAGAAACAAGGATAGTGACAAAGAAATGACAACGCTTGAAGAAGGCGCTGCCGATATAACAGAACTTAGCTTTTTCCCTGGTGCAAATTTTATTGGCGTTTGGTTTGAAGATGCAGAAAGTATTGTAATTGATGTATTAAAGCAAAGAAAAACTAAACTGTCTCAATTGACACAATACGGTAACTGGAAATTTGTAGGGCCAACTCATGTTGCTTGGGAAGATGAGAACCGCGTATTAATTGGAAGATTTGATAAAGATGGATTTGCTGAGCCAGTTATTTTGCCAACAAAAAATTTAAATTATGTGGCTGGATATGATGGCGACATTGTTTATTTCATAAGCCAAGATTCTACTAACAGTAGTGCCAACATTAAAACTGAAACCGACAAATCGTCTATTCTAGACATTTTAGACAGCGAAGATAGACAAGCCTCAATTGAGGAAGCTGCAAATGCAGAAAAATTAGCTTTCTCAAAATTTAGTATTACAACTGGAGAAACTGTCTTTTTATCTAATCTGGATTGGGACAACACCGACAACCCAAAACTTGAACTAAAATTCAACTTACCTTCCCTAACGCCTATTTTGGTTTTAACTGCTGATGGAGAGCGTTATCAGCTAGTTACTGAAGGATAAATCTGTTTGTGACACTCGTAAAATTTTACCTTTTGTTAACAGTCACCCTGATACGATCAGGTTACTTTAATAATTGAAAGTGACCTCATTAACCGTAAAGCACGCCTTACCAATATTGATGAACTGCCTGGAAGTGACACTAAGCATTACCACTTTAAATGGATTAGCAGCCTTAATGTTTCCAGGACTAAATAACAATGCGGTAAAATCATGTAGGCGCTGCATACATAGCGCGATAAAGGTTAGCGGCTATAAGTTGCCGTCCGGAAGAGTTACTATAAACTGCCAATATAAAGAGATTTCTTTGTTCGGTGAACATTTAAATCTGCTAATTGCAATTTGCCTTATTGCTGAAAATGAAAGTTTAAACTTGCGCCCAATTATTCAAAATGAGTGCCTAGTTGTTGGAAACTTAGATATAAATGGCACACTGTTAGAAACAAAATCTATTACTGCTATTATTGAATGGGCAGAAAAAAGGGGATACAAACGTATAATTTTACCTAATGCAAATTTAGAAGAAGCAACAATTGCCGCTTCAACAATTTCTCCCGCTGGTGCAGATTGTCTAAGAGATGTGCATAACCTGTTGAAAAACTATAACAAATATTGGCCGCCAAAATCGCTACCTAAAAAGCAAATAAGCAAGTTGACTAATCAAAGCCTATGGCAAGAATTGTTCAAAACTATTGACAACCGACTAGTCATCTTAGGAATAATTGTCGCCTTAATAACACGTGAACACTGCTTGATTATTGGTACGCCTGGCCTTGGAAAGTCACTCCTGTTAGAACAAATTTCCATGCTAATGCCAACTTTAACAAACGATGAATTAGCCGAGTTAGGAAAAGTTCGCTCTGCATATGGAGCCTTCTCAAACAGTATCAATAGACCTTGCAATTTTTGGAGGGTGAATCTGGAGACAAAAGAATTAATGGGAGACAAACAAAACCCATTTGGCATGTTTTGCCGCAATCATTTGGGTTCAATTATGATTGATGAATTAACGGAATTAAATAGTTTACAGCTAAAAATTCTACGCGAACTTTTAACCTCAGAAAATATACTACTACAAAATTCTGTAACTAAAGAGCTAGCATCGTTACCAGCTGAATGTCAATTTTGGGCAGCCATGAACCCTTGCCCCTGCGGCTACCACAACCACCCTGACATACTTTGCAAGTGCACATCACTAACACTACAAAAATTTTCTACTAGAATGTCTGCCAATTTTCTTGAGAGATTTTCGATAATTTTAAGACCTGAACAAAAAGAGCAGCTTAGCTTGCACGAAGAAGACGAACTAAACAAAGCAATTGCTTTAGACAAGAAATTTAGCTCGCGTTTAAACTCTGTATACAAAGCATACAAAAAGCATTTTAACAATTTATCAACTACTTCAATAAAAAAATTGACGGCAAAAAATTTGCTACAAAACTATTTAAAGCTAGTACCGAAGGCACAAATAAAACTTAATGAATACACACGTACAAATTTACGAATAACCACTCAACTTTTAAGGATTTCATGCGCAATCGCTTTGCTTTGCAACAATAAAAATATTACGACCGCACATTTGGAACTTGCCCGTAGAGTTATTGGGGGGATACACAAAGAATTTTGCAACTAGACACTGATTTTCGGCATTATCAATACTATTGACCTATGTTAGCTAAACCACCTAGAATGGCTTTGATTTAATTAAATCAATGGGCTACATAGATCTTGAAAGACTTAAAAACATAAGCAAAGTAGCATTTTATCAAGCATTAGTTTTCCAAGCCGAGGGCTTACTGATACTAATTGACAAAGACGGCATTGTGACATTTACGACACAGGCAATTGGTGATCAACTTGGATACTCAAGTAAAGAGGTTGTTGGCAAAAGTTTAACACAAATTTGTCACCCCGAAGACAAGGGCGACTTAACAGAGCTTATATCATCACTCCAAAATGACGACTCTCGACCTAGACAAACTGAAATACGCCTTAAACATGCTAATGGCAGCACGATGTTTTTTACATGTAAATGCAAGAGCTTATTAGAAAACCCTGATGTAAGAGGAATTCTCTTAACCTTAACTGATATAACTGAGCAAAAAATTGCGGAAGATGCGCTAAAAAGAAGTGAAAGAAAATATCAAGATTTGGCTGAATTATTACCCGAGAGCATTTTTGAACTTAATTCCGAGGGCTCAATTCGTTTCGCAAATCCAAGTGCTGCAGAGAACTTTAACTATACAGATGATGATCTCCAAACTGGACTTACTATTATGGACTTAATTGTAGAGGCGAATCACGCAAAAATTAAAGAGCGAATTGAGGCAATTTTTAACGGGGAACAAGTAAAAGCAATAGAGTACACCGCAAGAAAAAAAGATGGCACTCTGTTTCCAGTATTAGTTCACTCAAGTGCAATTCAAAATCCTGATGGAATAATTACAGGTGTTAGAACGATAGTAATCGATATTTCCGACCTAAAATTAACACAACAAAAACTCCTAAGCTCGTACAAACATTTGGGGATCTTAAACCGACATGTAGCAATCTTACTAGATCTGGCCCGCGCCAGTCTAAAAGATGATGACAAAGAAGTTTACATGGACTTACTTGTTAAAGTTACGGAACTTACACAAGCCAAACGCGCCTGTTTTTATGAACTGGACAAGAATTCAAACATATTAAACGTGTGTGCGGAGCTTGGACTAAATAAAAAACATAAAGACGAAACCTGCGAACTAGTTAAGAACACAAAAAGTTGGCTACAAAGCTATAATGAGGATCGTCCATATAGAATCCTAAGCCACCCTGACTTTAAGCAAGATTCAAAAAATCAACTTCCTTGGGTAATCTTGCCACTAGAAAATCCTGAGAACTCAACAAAACACGTAATTTTATTAGGATTCGGTGATGACCAAAAACTAAATGAGCAAGACCTGGGCTTTTTGGAGTTAGCTCGCTTGCAGATTGAATCGTTACTAACAAAGTCGTCATAATTGAAAGTACCGCAAATAGTTGCTTTGGGTTTGAATTTTAGCGCTTTTAATGATATAATTAAAAGATTATTTATTGATACATAATTCAAAAAACCGAAATGCACAAACTAGTACAAAGAAAGCGCAAAGGGGTGATCCTAATAA
>CAYLRB010000032.1:0-9541 GCA_964386265.1 uncultured Candidatus Peribacteria bacterium
TAGATGAAACCTAAGTTTTTAATTTAACAATTTATGAATTTTAAGAAATTTGCTATGGCTGCCGCTATTACTGCTGGAGGACTCATGGGAGGAGCTGATGATCTTGAAGCAAAGCCAAAAAAGCCTATTACTGAACAGGGTAAAGTTGTAACAATCGATAGAACTAAGCTTGAGGCAGAGGCTAAGATTATAAATGATAGGATTGAGGCAGAAAGAATAAGAGAAAAAGCAATGGTTCAAGAAGCAGTTCAGGGTGTTATTTTAAATAAAAATGCGGAAATAAGAGAAGTGCATGAAGATATGATTTTGGCTAATTTCATAGCGGTAATATCGACTTTGTTGGGGGCGCTCGGATTAGGTGTTGGAGCATTAAGTCGTTTATTACCAAGAGATAATAAAAGCCCACACGTAGCTGAAGAAAAGGATAGTCAAGATGTAAAGTTTTCTCTTGAAGATATTTGTCTGTTTTTAGAAAGATTAGATGGTGATACTTTGGAGAGTTTGTCAGTTGCATTGAAATCGGTTACACTAGATTTCGATCTGGAAGGCGTAAAATTTCCATTTTCTGTTGATGGTATTAAAATCAATAAAAATGATTTAAATCTTACTTTTAAAGTTCATTGTCCATTATCAAAATCGGAAAAATTGATAAATTTATCTGTGCCAAAATCTCCTAAAGAGGCTGACTTGGCAAAAGTTCAAGATGATTTTAAGGGAGCGTTAAAAAAAGAATTTAGTAAAGAATTAGAGTTGTTTGAAATTAAAAGTTCTTTACAGGCGGTAATATTACTTCTTGCTGGCTTAGGTGTAAATGCTGATGCTTTTAATGAAATTTTTAGTAGTGCAGGTGGTGATGGTTTGGACTCGAAACAGAAGTTGGAAAAATTTGTTGGAGTAATTAAGGATCTTAATATAGACCAACTTAATGCAATTTTGGAGCGACTTAAAAATGATACTTCGGTTTATTATATTGATAAAAAGCGTATAGCTGGATTTGTTGTAAAAGTTGTAAGAGATCTTGGTACAAAAAATCCTAGAGTTGTATTAAATTTTAATAAACTTAGACCTCCTGTTATTGTTTCTGTTGATGTTTCGAAAGCTGATTTGTCACAATCTTTGCTTAATGCTAGAGACACAATCGATCGAGCACTTAATGAAGTCTTCTAATTTCCCTAATTTTATGCTATAATATCTAGATATATTTGTCTGATATTATGGCAGAATGGGTGGGTCCTGTAGAGGCTGGTTGTCGCTACGATCAATTGCGTGAAAAGGAGGTTTGTGATGATGATCTTAAGCTCATTGATCAACTGAAAGTTGAGCAAGATTATATTACAAAATTTGATGATAACCCTAGTCAGTTAGCTGGAGGTTTTGATAAGTTTGCTTGGAATTTGTATCGAGCATTATTACCTGTTTACAAAGAGCGTAATTTGGGATGGCGACAGGCTCGGAAGCATGCTGTTTTGTTGTTGGCTAATCTAAATCGTCCTCGTAACTTGCAAATTAGTGGTGATGATGCAGAAGCTGATAGTATAGATGAAGTTTATTCGCATGTTAGCTTTTTGGAAGAGTTACAGGCAATGGCAGGAAAAAAGTTGATTAGCGAGATTAGGGTAAAGCCGCCTTTTAAGATTGAGGTTGTTGATAAAGAGGGTAAAATTATTGAATTGAACGGAATCAATTTTGTTAATGAGGCAAACGCTGTTACATCACAAGCTGAGGCTGATTTGGCTAAAATACAACAAGAGCTTAGTGAAGTTGAATTGTCTGAACTACCTGTAAAGAGATTGAATAGATCGCGTTATGAAGATGTTTCTTTGCTTGAAGGTATCCGTAAAACGGAAAAGGCACCTTATATTATTGAAGAGCAGTTTAGGCACAAATTTATGTGTGCTACTTATGCTATCTTTGTATTGGGGCAAGAGTTTGGTGGTGTGGATGCTATTAAAAAAATGAACTTGTGGAATGGTGGAAAACTGCAGCATGCTTGGAATGCTAAACCAAAATTGTTAAAGTCTGGTTTTCTTAATCAAAACATTCACATTAATGGGACAAGTTTTCAGGGTGGAAAGTTACACATTGTTGATCCTGATGCTTATTATAGTTCAATTGCTAAGATGTATGAAAAATTTGACAAGCAAGGTGGTAGGCCAGCATTAATTGGGCTTTACCATAATTCAACAGCATACTCGGCTGAAATTGCTAATGCAAATCGGTCAAGATCTCCTCGTGAGCAAAGTTATAATTCGCATTTAGCGGTTTTGGTTGGTCGTGAAGAACCTCGTTCTAAAGAGGTTAATTCAGAAAGTAGTTTAGCTAATTTTATTGAGTCAAATTTTGGTATTCCGGCTAATTTGCAATCTAATCTGCAAATTGAGGTACTGAAAAGTGGTAGTGTTAGCATGACGAAAATGGAAGAAAACTTAAATTACAAACTTAAAGCTGGTGATATAGTTAAAATTAGAGATATTTTAGTGACTGACTTTGTAAAAACAGAGAGAGTGTATCGTTTAGCTGATTATATTAAAAAAACGGGAAGTAATGTGATGGTTGATTACTATGATTTTAAACATACATATTTGCCTGATACGTTGGAATTTGATTTAAAGCCAAAATCTTTTATTCAAATTCCAAATGGTCAGCAAATTCATACATATGCTAAGGCTCAGTTAGGTTTAAGTGACCAAGATTGGAATTATTATGTGGCAGCTTGGGAGATGCTAGGCAAGCCTATTGAGCGAATTCGTCATACAGACATTTTACCAACGTATAACTTGTCTGAGTTAAAAGTCGAATTAGATAACTTGGGTGGTCCGGCAAAGGTTAGGCGTGATTTATTGGCAAAAGATATTGAAAAGTATAATAGCAAAAGTGAAAAAGATTTTTTTGTTTTAATTGAACCATTACAAAATGGTCAAAGACCGATTGATGCATTTATGCCATTTTTTGCTAAATATTTTAATGGTAGACATAAATTGAATATTGCTGATGAAAATTTGTTGATGGATTTGCTTTCTAAGAGTTTGAAAAATGTTGAACTACCGAGTGGTAAAAATGATGCAAGTAAAATGCGTTTTGAAGCTGGAGATAAAATTTATTTAACACACAAGCGCATTGAAGATATTGCACGCTTAATTTATGAGCAACAAGCGCAAAGTTTTTCAGATAGTGATTATGTTAGCCTAATTGATAAAGGAGATTTAAATCCATATGAATTTATTAAAAGTAGTTTTGATAAGTTTGCTGAGTCTAATAAAATAGTTATTAAATATGCTGATTTGGATAGTGTGGAAAGAGATTTATTGGTTCGCGTTTTAGATGCATGTAGTCCTGATGTCGATTTGAGCTTGGTTAAAAACGGAAAGGTTACTAATTGGAAATCTTTTGAAGCTGGTAAAAGATTGATTTTCAAACAAAACGATATGAGAGTTGTAATTGAGAAAATTTTGGCTAAACGCAAGTCACAGGAATTGGTAATGCCAAGTAAGTTGTATTATCGCAAGTTAGGTGCGGATTTGAAAGAAGGTGAAAAATTTGGTTCGGCAGTTGAGTTTGTAGATGTACCTCAAAATCTTCAGCTTTTAGTTAATGATATTTATCCGGGTAATAACTTACAAGAATCTGTTATTAGAAATTCTTTACTATTAGTTTGGCTTGGTGAACAGGGAAGAGGTTCTAACCGAGCTTTTGCAAAAGCGATTGCTGAAGAATTTCGTTTAACTGAATCAGTTGGTTTGATGCAAATCCGTCCAACTAAAGAGGATTTTGAAATTTGTGCCAAAAAATTTAGTGAGCTGGGAATTAGTGTACCTGATAAAAATGATCCAGAACGCTTGAATAAATTTAAAGATCAACTAATGGATGATGAAAGGTTATCAGTTGTTGTTGCAGGTGAACGTTTGCGACACTCTTTGGAAACATTTACTTCAATAATGAAGGCAAATCAGGAGAATGTTAATGAGCAGATTTTAAAGCCCGAATTTGTGAGAACGTTACTGACCTCATATAACAGAAGTAATGCAAGAGTTTTAGATACTGTTTACCAAAATTGGTCATATAATTTAACAACTTTGACTGAGTACACTCAAACAAAATTTGATGTTAATAAAATTGATGCAACTTACATTAGTTCTGAAGATAAAAAACAAAATCGAGAAACTGTTAAGATTATTTTTGCAAATGCAATGAAGCTTGCTGGGGTTAAGGATGACGATGCAAAAAAAGATTTAGAGCTGATGTTTGCTGATCGTGGTAAATTTTTGGAGTCAAACTCTTTTAGAGCGTTGCAAGCTTATTATAAAATGCAAAAGGGTGAAAATTTGACTTTTGTATTTAATGAAAATGAATTGGAACGCGGAGATAAAATTTTTGACTATGGTGCAAAGCTTGACCCGCAAATGACCCAGTGGGTTAATCTGTATAATGACCATTCTGGTTTAGCAAAATTTGTTAAAGAAAGTAAATCCGAATATACCCCATTACCAGTTGAACCAACAGATATAGAAAAGGTTTTTGAAAAGCCGACTCCATCTCTTCACCAAACCTAACTTCCTAGCTGCTCTCGTTTTTTGAACTGGCACTTCCAAAACTTGGCCAGATTGTTTTCCAAAGGTTGATGCGGTGAGCTTTACAGTAAGTGTAGACTAAGATGCCGCTACCAATTGCAGTTGCGCTGAAAGTTAGTGTGCTTAGTCTGAAAATGCTAATCATTAGAACGTCGTCGCCACGGAATAAATTTTCGATAACTCTAAATACAGAGTAGAGGAATATGCCGTAATAGGCTACTAAGCCGTCGTATTGATTGCGATATGCACGATATAAAGTGTAAAGGATTGCTACTATTGCTACACAATATAAAAATGCATAAATTTGGGTTGGGTGGACTGGAATTGCATATTTTACAGACGAGCTTTCGTACAAAACGCCCCACGGTAGTTTTGTTGGTTTGCCATAGTTTATGCCATCCATGTATGCTCCAATGTTACCCATTGAGATGCCACCTACGATGCTAATGATTAAAATATCTGCCCATTTGGCTAAATTTTGTTCCTGTTTATATGCTAGGTAAGCAAAACAAATTACTAGGCCAAGCGCCGCACCCCAAAACGATAAACCTTTGTCCCATATTGCTACTATGTTCCAAAATCTTTTTATAATCCACCAGCTTTCTCCACTAAAATGCGGTTGTAGGTAAAATTGCCATTCTGCAATAACGGTGAAGATACGGCTTGTCAAAATTGTTGACAACAAGAGTTTGTTCCAATTATCTGTCACAAAATTTAGTGACAATCTACTGGTTTTGATTAAGTGGTACAAAATCATCGCTCCGAGGACAAAGCCAATTAACGTGAAAAACCAAAGGCTGTAGATTGTAAAAACTGAGGATTGAAAAATGATAGGAAACATAGTGTTGTTTTTTGAAGGTGTAAACTAATTGTACTAGATGTAGCTTAGTTGTAAAGAATCGTCTTTCAACGTTTGCTGCCTAAAAATTCAGAATTAAGACAACGAAAACAAATATTCCGATGCCATAACTAATGTTTGGATAGGGGAGTTTGTGTTCTAAAAATGCATCTTTTATCCGTATGCTAATGTGCAGCAAAAATGTTGCGAGTAAGATGTAAATTAGAATATTCGATTGGTAAATGTAAAAAAACGTTGGTAGATTAATGCTGCTACTTTTGATTATTAATAGTTGGGTAATAAAGTAGAATCCCAAGTAAGTTGCAAGTAGTATTGCGCTAATATTTTTGATGTTTTCGTGAGCTATGCTAGTTGCAACACTTGTTACACCTGAAAGATGATTTTTAAAATCTCTTAACTGTTGATTTAGACGCCACCATTTTCTAAATAATTGGCTAAGTATTTTTTGTGATTGATTACGATAGTTTTTTTGTTTTGCTGTAAAGAAAAGTTTAAAATAAGCCCATATTTCTTGTTTTACTTGTGAAAGTTCTTGGTCGATCTTTGTATATTCGGGTGGATATTGTATTGCTGGTGCTTTATCAAACAATATGGCTGTAAGTTGTTGCCATAAAGACTGTTTTGATTTTAGTGCTATGTTGCCAATTTGCTTTTCGGGATTTTGTTTCCCAATTCCCTTAAGCTCTGTAAGTAGTTTGCGTGTTTCAATTTGTACATCGGTTTTTGCTTTTATATTTTGGCTTTCTTCGATAAAAAGTTCTTTTTCTTGTAGATATTCTAGGATTTTTTTACTACTTAATTCTAAATTTTCTAAATTTTCACTGAATTTAATTTTTTGTAAATGTGCTAGGCGACCTTGTAAATATTCTAGTTCCTGAGGTTTGAGGTCGGTTTGGTATTTTTTTAGAAAATTTTCAATTGCGTTAATGATTTTTTCGACTTCTGAAGTTATTTGCTGTTTGTATTTTTCTTTTGTTTGCTGTTCAGTGTTTGCTTGATTTATTACTTGCTGTTTTTTGATGCTGTTTAATTCGGCGTAAAGTTTTTGAACTTCGTGATTGCTGGCTAATTTTTCTTCTTCAGTTGCTCCTGTGCTATAAAGTTGAATTACGTTTAATTGGTACTCGTTTACTAATCTATCGAGAGCGTTTAATTTATTTTTGGCGGCGATTGTTCCTTCTATTTTTCGCTGAGCTGTATCGAATGCAGAGAACTGATAGCGACTAAAATCTGCACTGGTATTACTTGATCCGCTATATTCTTGCAAATTTAATATTGATAAGCCTAACTTATTCAATTGTTCACGGGCTGCTTGATCATTGGCTGCTTCAATAACTCCGGAGAGAGTTTGCTGACTTTGATTTAAAGCTATGTATTTGTATTTCATGTTAATATTCTAGCTTTTCATTCTAAGAAAGCAATCATTCTGATTTTGAAAAATTTTGTAAAAATTCCCAACACGGTGTTGGTTTTTTTTGCAACATGATATATAATGCTATTAACAGTATTTTAAAAAGTGTTATGAATAATGTTGTTACTGCTAATCAGTTAAAGGTAAAAGGTGTTTCTGCTTTAGAAAAAATTGTAGGTGATGGTTTGGAAGCTGTGATTGAAGTTAGGGGAATTGCTAAGTATGTAGTTCTACCCTTGGATGAATATCAGCGTTTGATGGATTTGGATCTGGAAGCTGCAGTCAAGTCAGCTAAGAAAGATTTAAAAAATGGAAAATATCACGACTCATTGGAAAAGCATTTAAATGAAATTTTGGATGCTTAAAATAGTATTTACAAATGAGTATACTAGAAGGTCTAAAAGATTTTTCAAGCAACACCCCGAGCTAGTCGATCGTTATAAGAAGGTGATGAAGCTTTTATCACTTGATCCATCGAATAGTGTTTTGCGCTTACATAAGCTCAAGGGAAGTATGAAAAACTTATACAGTGTGTCTTTGAATTTTTCTTATAGAATTATACTGATGTTTATTATTGAGGATGGGGTGATTATTCCCGTGAATATAGGAAGTCACGATCAAGTTTACTAAAAAAAACCAACACGGTGTTGGGTTTTTTTATAGTTTGCCTTGACATGCTTAACGGCTTATTGCTGCCTTAATTAAGCCTGTGAATAATGGGTGTGGACGATTTGGCCGGGAAAGAAATTCAGGGTGAGATTGAGTTCCAACCATATATGGGTGATTTTTTAGTTCAATCATTTCAACCAGGCCTGATTCTGGATTTGTACCTGATATTGTTAAGCCGTTTGCAGTTAGTTTTTCGATATAGCTCTCGTTGAATTCGTAGCGATGACGATGGCGTTCTTCAACTTCTGGTTTATTAAAGAGTTGGCCAATTTTTGAATTTGAATCAAGTTTACAGTTGTAGTTTCCTAAACGTAATGTGCCACCTTTTTCTTTGCGGTGATGCTGACCTGGTAGGAAGTGAATCGCATATTTGGATTTGTCTAATTTTTCTTCTTCGTCGAACTCTTGTGAAGTGATTTCTGGATCGTTGTATACTTCACGTGCTAATTCGATTGTCATTAGCTGCATACCTAAGCAGATGCCAAGGTAGGGGATATTGTTTTTGCGTGCATAATTCGCGGCGATAATTTTGCCTTCAATTCCACGTGTCCCAAATCCTCCTGGTACTAAAATGCCGTCGCAACTTTTTAATTTCTCCCAAGTTTTATCATGATTTTTTTCTAGGCGCTCAGCACTTACCCATACTAGTTTCAATTTGCGTTGTTGATGGAAGGCGGCAATGTTTAATGATTCAATTACGCTTAAGTAGGCATCGTCTAATCCGGTGTATTTGCCGACTAATGCAATACTGACTTCTTCGGTGCTGTTTTGGATCATGTTCGCTACGTTTTGCCATTCACTAACGTCAAATTTTAAATCGCCAAGGCCTAGCTTTTGCGCTACTTGATGCCCAAGACCGGCTTCGTGAAAATGGACGGGTACTTGGTAAATACTGCTTAGTGTTGGCGCTGGAATTACTGCTTCTGCGTTTACATCGCAGAATAGGGCGATTTTTTTAATGTGTTCATCTTTAATTTTGTGATCGGCGCGGGCGAGAATAATGTCAGGTTGAATGCCGATGCTTCTAAGTTCACGAACTGATGCTTGTGTAGGCTTTGTTTTAACCTCTTTTGATCCGGCTAAATGCGGTAACAACGTAACATGAACAAATAATGTGTTCTCTTTGCCTAGCTCATGTCTAAGTTGACGGATCGCTTCTAGATAGGGTAAACCTTCGATGTCTCCTGTTGTGCCACCAATTTCTATTAGCATAATTTCGCAACCACTAGCTTCAGCTGCCCCAATGATTTTCTCTTTTATGCAGTTTGTAATGTGAGGAACGATTTGAATTGTACCACCTAAAAAATCTCCACGGCGTTCACGTTCTAAAACTTCAAGGTAGATTTTGCCAGTTGTGACTGAAGATTGTTTACTTAAATTTACATCAATAAAGCGTTCGTAGTGCCCCAGATCGAGATCTGTTTCGCCACCGTCGGCTGTTACAAAAACTTCACCATGTTGAAATGGGCTCATTGTACCTGGATCTACGTTTAGGTATGGATCCAACTTTTGCATGAATATTTTCAAGCCAGCAGATTTTAGAAGAGCTCCGATTGCTGAGTTGGCAATTCCTTTGCCGAGTGATGAGCAGACGCCACCTGTGACAAAGACGTATTTTCGCTGTCTGGCTGTGTCTGTACTCATAACTTTTAATAAAAAAAATAAATCAATTTATAGGCCTACTTTGGCTCTTACTTCGGACATTGTTTCGCCTGCTACATGCCTAGCTTTTTTAGCACCTTCGTGCAGGACTTCGTAAATGTAATCGATTCTTTCGGAGAGTTCAATTCTTTTTTCTTTTGCGGCGGCAAATTCGCGATTAATGACTTCTAGAAGCGTTTTTTTTGCGTCGCCATAGCCATAGCCACCTGCTGACAAGTTGGCTGCCATTTCTTCGGCTTCGCTTTGTGTAGCGATCAGTTTGTAAATTTTGTAGACCAAGCACTGTTCAGGATCTTTGGGATCTTCTAACGGTGTAGAATCTGTAGCAATGCTCATTACGGCTTTTTTTAGATCCACATCTGAAGCAAAGAT
>CAYLRB010000032.1:9641-11881 GCA_964386265.1 uncultured Candidatus Peribacteria bacterium
TCTTTTTTCTTGTTGGCTACGGCGTCTTTGTAGGCGTGTGCACGTTCAAGTAAGCCGTGAGGTGATATTGTGCTTAAGATCCAAGTTAATTCGCAATGTTCGGCAACGTCACTTTGGCGGTAAAATGTGACTTTTTCGGGATCGAGGCCTAAGGCTAGGTAATCTAGTACCAGATCAACGGTCATTTGCCTTAATAGGTCGCCATCGCGGACAGTTGTTAGGGCATGTAGATCGGCTAAAAAAAAGAAGCAGTCATATTGATGTTGTAGATCAATTTGCTTGCGCATTACTGCTAAATAATTGCCTAGGTGTGGTGCTCCACTTGGTTGAATGCCTGTTAGTAGGCGAGTTTGTGCTGACATAAAAAGCTTTATATTTGAAAATAGGATAGCTTTTATGTTGCGGGTCGGCAAGTTTTAGTTGAAGTTGGGGGGAATAATGTTATTCTGAAATTACGTTTTTTTACCTTAGGAATATGGAATATAAATTCAAGCTTGAGAATTTTAGAAAAGCTAGCTTTAAGTTGAAAGAGGCTTTGGTGCGATCTAAGCAAGCTGAATTTAAAGATGATTTGCTTAACGCAGGATTAGTTCAAACTTTTGAGTTTACGTTAGAGTTAGCGTGGAAAGTTCTTAAGGCATACTTATCTTCAGAAGGTATTGTTACAAAAACACCTAAAGATACGGTTAGGCAAGCTTTTAAAATTGGTTTTATCAGCGATGGTGATTTGTGGTTGGAGGCTTTAAGTGACCGTAATTTAACAAGTCATATTTATAATGATGAAATTGCTATTAATGTAGTAGGAAATATTGTTAATAAATACGCCAAGATACTTATTGACTTGGAGCAAAAGTTTAACTCAGTTTAATGAAATTCGGTTTGCAAAATAAAGATTATTTGAAAGCCAAAGGCATAATAGAGCGGTATCCTCAGGTTACACGGGTTGTTGTTTTTGGTTCACGCGCAAAAGGTTTATCTGAAGATGGCTCCGATCTCGATTTAGCTTTGATTGGTGATATTGATAGTGATCTAATTGCTATTATTCGTAGAGATTTTGATAACTCAACATTACAATATTGTGTTGATCTGGTTAATTACAGCTCAGTTGACGATAGCCTTAAAAAAGAGATTGATAGCTTTGGACTAGAATTTTAAGCCGCTTTTTTTCTTGAATTTTGCCAATCTGTTGCTGATTGTAGTTTTTTTTGTTTATCTAATGTGTTATTTGCAATTGATTCTCGATCAGGAGTAAAGTGTTCGATTGCGGCACTATAGGTTTTTGGATATTTTTTTAAGTGTGCTACTGTTTCCGTTAGGCGGCTGGTTAGTTTGGGGTATTTACCAGTGAACTGGCTGATTGATTCGATAGTTTTGGCTAAATCAACAGCTTTTTCTCCTTTAGCAATTGAGACAATTTTGCCACCTTGTTTTAATTCGCCGGCTTTGTCGATAACTTTAGCTGTTCCAGCTACTACTTTGGCTTTACGCCCTTTTGAAACTAGATTTAATAGCTTGCCTCCTTTTAGTGCGCCTTTGGCAACAGTGCTGCCTGTTGTTGTTGTACCACCAGTTACTAGTCCTGCTAAATCTGCGGCTAGGAAGGCGGCTCCTTCTGGTGCTTTAAGTAAGCGACGACCAAGCGATAATTTTTTGCCTGTTGAATCTTGTCCTGCAATACCTTCGCCCCAAATGATAAATGAACCAACCACAGGTAGTAGCTGGCCACCAATGAGTGCATATTTTAGACCAGTCATGTTTTCTTGTGCAGCTTTGATGATTTGATCAATTTTTAAGTGAGCGGCAACTAAACTAAGTATTTTTTCGGCATTTGGCTCTTTTTTGACTAGTTTGTTTACTTTTCCTTCTACTTCTTCAATTAGCTCCATGGCTTTATCCATAGCGGTGTAAGGGTCGTTTATCTCCATTGCTTTGCTTACTTCCTCTTCGGTTTCTGTGAGCTTTGGTACAACTTCTTTTAAAAAGTATTTACTACTTTCTGGACCTAGTTCGGCTGTCATTTCGTTTGCAAAAACTTTAAAATCGACCTCAGCTGTTTCTTCGTCGATTACTTCATTGCGTAAGTTCTGTCTCTTATCTTCGTTTGCTTTTTCGCGTTGTTCTTTTTTTTCTTTTGCAGTTTTAAAGTCGATTACATTGTTTGGTTGTTCTATGCTCATTTTTATTAATTAAACTATCTGGTAATTATAGCACAAATTTGTTTATTTTGGTAGTTTTTTTTG
>CAYLRB010000033.1:0-10418 GCA_964386265.1 uncultured Candidatus Peribacteria bacterium
ACCAGGAGGCCACAGGTTCAAGTCCTGTAACCCCGACCACTTTAGTTTCTAGATTAAGTCCCAGTGGGGCTTTTTATTTATATCTCGCTTAAATTTGGTGTTGCTATAGCAAACTCATCAATTATGGCATGAGTCATTTTTATATTTTCGCCTTCTTTCAATATGTGCATCATGATTTGCCATAGGCGGTAGGCACTTGTGCCAATGGATTGTTCAAGTTTTTTAAAGTGTGCCAAAATTGCTGTTTCAACTTCTTTGTTTTTGGTGAAATTTCTAATTGCCAAAATATTTTGAGGGATATCTTTATATTTTTCATAGTCAAATACATTGTGGCCTTGAGCTATCTTATGCCAAGTCGAAGTTCCTAAAATATCTACCATAATATGACCAATGGTTATTGCTGTAGAATAATAGTCTCGTTTAGGGTGGGTGTTTTTATATTTGCCGTTAACTCCAAAAATGTATGGGGGTAAGAATCCAGGTGTTCCGCAGAATCCAGTTGAGGATTCTGTTGAGGCTTGTGTCATTAGCTCAGTATCAATGACTGTTATCTTATTAGGTACTTCGGTGTTAATTACAAGATTTGCGGGCTTTATGTCTCTGTGGACAATGTTTAATGCTTCTAATCTAACCAGTAAACGTAATAAGCCGACAATTGCTTCTGTTGTATTTTTGGCGTCTAACTGATGGTTCATGATTAATTTGTCTAAGTCGCATCCTGGGATCCATTCTAGCGTTTGTTGAAAGCCATAGTGTTGAAGTTCAATAATTCCCTGAACCACGGATTCGGCTCTATGATTTCCTTCTGTAGATGAAGTTTGATTTTTGTGGATTCTATCTCCCAGTTCCATCGCTGTTCGTGCGAGATCTTCTCTGTATGTCAGCAATTCACGTCTTTGACTGTCGTTAAGATAGTCCCAGTTTGCTGGAAGCGGACGGTATTTTACTACTCTTTCGCCTTTACGATATGTGTCTGATCTTGATCTGTGTTGCATTATTTGTCCACCTCCTTCGATTAGATGGCGTTTAGAATCCATTAGTATTCCTCTAAGATTAGGGATATCTGGGTGTGGATCGGGATGGGGTATCGTAAAGAAATCGGTATTGCCTGGGTGGTATGCTACTGGGGCTTCTTCAAGAAGGGTTGTAAATTGACCAAGGGCTATCATCTACTATATAGATAAAATTTAGTCCAGAATTATCACCCTGAAACAAAAAATGTCAATAAAATATTTACTACGAAATAAAAAACGGACCCTGTTTTTAGGGCCCGCTTTAGAATTTGTTTACTGTTTCCGGTTTTATAGAGTTCCACCGGCAGGAACTGTTGTACCAGTTTGTACATTACCGGCATTACCAGCTGTACCTACGTCGAATGCAAAGTTAACGATTGCGTAAGATGCAAAGATGATTACAAGGCCAATAATTGCGTACAAAATGATGTTTTTTGCTTTACCGATATTTTCGTCACCGCCAGCATCTGTAACATAAAGAAAGCCAGCATAGATTACCAAAATCACAGCAAGTAAACCTAGGAAGCCAAGTAGGAAGTTAATTACGCCTACTACAAAGCCACGAATATCTCCAGATTGACCGGCAATTGCAGGAGGTACATCACGAGCAGGATCTAAAAACGCGTTGCTTTGAGCTAGTACTTCAATTGGTAGAATCGCTACAAGTAGCAGAGCCATTGCAATCGATGTGCTAACGCCCATAGCTTTTAAAGCTGAAGCTTTTGAAATTGCAGGGAATTTCATAGTTGATAACAAATTAAATCTTATCATTCTACTACAAAACTCACAAAATATCAATAAGTTTATCTTTTGTAATAATTCTAACTTCAGGTTCTAGTTTTACGCCGCAGTTTATGAAAACCTTTTCTTTTGCAAATTCTGTTAGTTTTTTTACGTCTGTGGCAGTTGCTTCGCCCTTGTTAATCATGAAATTTGCATGTTTATCAGAGAAGCATATTTCACCCAGGCAAAAACCTTTTAAGCCAGCTTCTTCCAGTAGTTGTCCGGCAAAGTGTCCTTTTGGATTCTTGAAAAACGAGCCGGTTGTTAAGCCTTTTGGCTGTTTTGTGTTTCTAAATTCTGCGAACTCTTGAGCGTTTCCAAAGCTCAGTTTTGGGTCTTTGCTTACTTTGAACCAACAGCGGGTTATTATTTTTTTGCTGTTAGCTGGCTCTTGAAGCACTGAGTGGCGGTAGGAAAAGTCGCTTTTGTTGAGTTCTAGTTGTTCTTTTTTGCCAGATTTAAGGTCAAAGGTTTCGTATAAACTGACTACGTCTTTCATTTCACAACCGTGACAGCCAGCATTTCCATAAAGTGCGCCTCCTACTGTGCCCGGTAGTCCCCAAAAAGCTTCTAGTCCGAAAAGTTGATTGTCACTACAGAATTTTGCCAAAATTGGCCAACGAACACCGGCGTCAGCTTCAAGTAGTTGAGTTTTTTCATCAAATTTTATTTCTTTTGTCGCGCAGCGAATAAATATCGCGTCCCAGTTTCCATCGTCGAACAGTAGATTGCTTCCACCACCAAAAACAAATATCGGCAGGTTTTTGTTACGGGCAAACTCTAAAATTTCTTCAATTTCATCTGTATTTTCCCAGTTTATCAAGAACTTTGCCTGGCCACCAATTTTAAATGTGCAAAAATTTTTCAGCTCAATCCCCTCTTGAATGCGCATTATTTTTAAAAAATATATAATTCGACTTGCATTAGAGCACAACTCTAAATAAAATGCAAAAGCTCTAGGGTTGGTAGCTCAGTGGTAGAGCAGTTGGCTTTTAACCAATTGGTCGTGAGTTCGATCCTCACCCAACCCACCACAGCCTCATTTGAGGTGTTTTTAGGCTACAGCTTTGAGATGTATTTTAGCTCGCTATCTGGCAATACATAGATTAATCTAAAGTAAATTATTTTTAGTAGATGTCTACTTCCCTTGTCTTAGCGTTTGTGTCGTCAGTTCTGGCTTCATTAGTGGGATCTTTTTCCGGCGGAGGTATTTCCTTAATTATTTTTCCACTGTTGTTAATTATAGCGCCCGGTGCTTATACCTCGTTATTAACTACTTCTAAAGTTTGTTCTACGGTGAGTACTTGGGTGTCGGGTAAAATTCATTGGGGGCGACAGGTAATTGATCGAAAACTTTTAGCTGTTTTGGTTGTCTGTGGACTAATTGGTACTGCTGTGGGGACTTATTTAGTTCAATATAAACTTAATGAGGAGCTTTTTAAGATGCTGCTAGCTATCATTTTAATCGCAGCAGCAGTTTATTTGCTTTTTAGTAAGAGGTTGGGTATTGGTAGCGATAAGCCAGAAACTGTGACAGGCTGGTTATTGATGGCGACTATATTGTTTAGTTTAGTTATTAATGTGTTTAATGGGTTATTTGGTGGAACCGGCATATTTATAACGTTGTTTTTGGTAGTAGTATTCAAGTTAAGCTTCATTCAAAGCATTGCGTATTCCTTGATTTCCTATGCAATTATTAATGTTTTTCAAACTTCTTATCTGTTAGCCACGGAGACTGTAAATTTGGCACTAACTTTAGCAGTATTAGCTGGTAGCTTGGTTGGTACCTTGGTCGGAACGCATTTACAGTACCTTAAAGGAAACAAATGGGTAAAAGCGGCATCAATTTTAGTAATGCTGTCTCTTGGTGTTAAGATGTTGTGGTAGGCAACCATCCTTAAACCTCGTCTCGTTCCGAGAAGATACTCCAAATAACGAATGCTATAATTGGGGCACTGAACCAGAAGTCGTGATGATCGACCATTAATTTTACTAACGGTGATTGAGCGTAGATGGAAACGATGTCTGAGTTAACTGGAGGTGCTTGTGTAAATGACAATCCGGCTATGTAGACTAGAAGTGTGCTAATTATTAAGCCTGCGCTTAGAAATCCAAATAGTAGGTTTAGCCAAACTGCACCACCCGGCCGGCTTGGTTGTGCGGCATCAACTATGAATGCCCCTTTTGTTGCAATCATAACTACAACAATCGCGAAGATAATAATTTTAAATAAGATTAGAGCTTCTTCGGGTCCGTTTATGTCGGCAAACTTTAGTGCACTGTTAAATTTATCTGATGATAAAAAAATACTTTGGAAAAAGTTCCCAATACCGTCGGCGGTTAGGCTTGCAAGGCAGGTTGCAATTATTATTTTTGCGGTACGGTTTACGCCCACAATAAAGCTGTAAGCAATTATTGTGCCAAATAGAACGATACCAATGAGGTCCCAGGATAAGTTTAGCTCCATAGATTTAAGTTTATCTGTAGGAAGTAAAGCCATTCTAGGTAAACGAGGGGCTAAAAAGCAACGAATCCTTATTACAAAGACAACCAAAGCGCTGTTTGGCAACAGATAATGGCGACTAGTCGCTTGATTAATCAAAGCAAAACTTATATGAATAGAGTGCGTTCAAATCAAAAAGTTCGCTAAAACTTTTTTAATTAAATTTTAACCCGTCCGACGTGGCAGAAGCACAATTCATCTCAATCAACGAGGCTGCCGAACTCGTTGGTAAATCTCAACAAACAATTAGACGCGTAATTAAGGCAAAGAAAGTTGATTCACGTCGTGAAAAAACTCCACAAGGTTTTAATTATTTTATCGGTAAGGCGTCGCTACTTAATTACTATGGTGTTTCCGAAAGTGCCGCAGTAACAGATCAGGCTGTTGAACAACGTTCAGTGCCTGCTGTAAAACTTGGAAATGCTGAAGATTTTAAACAACTGCTTGCGGAACGAGAGCATAAAGTTATGGTTGAGTATGCACCAGTGGCTGAGTTCAATAAAACTTTGCAAGCTCTTATTCAACAACATGCTCGCGAAAAAGAGAATTTATTCCAACTAGTTGAAGCTTTTCAAAACAAAGTAGTTACTTTGGAAACCAAGTTGCACGGACAAGATGAGCATTCTAGTAAACCTTGGTACCGTTTTTGGTAAACTTAAGGTCGTGTTCTTAAAGTGGAGCCCCCGACTAATCGGGGGTTTTTTTATTGACTAGTCAAAACAGTTGCTGGATATTGTTTGCGATCTTAATACTTAATACAAAGTTATGTCTCTATATCAAAATACGTTAGCGCAGTTAGAGCAAGCAGCTCAAATTATGAGTTTGGATCCTACATTCCATTCTTACATCAAGAGCCCTCAACGGATAGTTGAAGTTAATTTTCCGGTTGTAATGGATGACGGTACTACAAAAATGTTCAATGGTTATCGCGTACAGCACAATAACTTGCCTGGTCCTTATAAGGGAGGTATTCGTTTTAATATGGATGTTGATTTGGACGAGGTTAAAGGGTTGGCAGCTTGGATGACTTTTAAATGTTCCGTTGTTGGAATTCCTTATGGTGGTGGTAAAGGTGGTGTTGTTGTAGATGCTAAAACAATTTCAAAAGCTGAAAACGAGAGAATTTCAAGAGCTTATATTCGTGCAGTTGCTTCAGTTATCGGCCCAGACAAAGATATTCCAGCTCCTGATATGTATACGAATAGTCAAACAATGGCTTGGATGGCCGATGAATATATGAAAATTTATGGTCAGCAAGGTTTAGGTGTTGTTACTGGTAAGCCAGAACAGTTTGGTGGTTCAAGCGGACGAAATGAGGCTACGGCTCAGGGCGGGATTTATGCTTTGGAGAGGTACTGTTTAGAACATGGTTTGAAGCCAGAGGGTGCTACTGTTATTGTTCAAGGGTTTGGTAATGCGGGTAGTTATGCAGCGCAATTTTTACATGAAGCCGGTTACAAGGTTGTGGGTATTTCTGATTCACAAGGTGGTATCTATGCTGAAGGCGGGATTGCGATCGATCAAGCAATGAGTTGCAAAATTGAATACAAGTCAGTAATTAAGTGTGAACATACAGCTATTAATTACGATCAGGTTAAAGGACAAGGCGGTGTTCGAGTTGTTACAAATGAAGAATTACTGGAAATGCCTTGCGATATATTAGTCTTATCTGCACTTGAAAATCAGGTTACAGGTATGAATGCTGCAAATGTTAAGGCGAAAGTTATTGTTGAGCTAGCTAATGGGCCAGTTACGCCAGAGGCAGATGCAGTCTTGGATCAGCGCGGAGTTGTGGTGTTACCAGATATATTAATGAATGCTGGCGGGGTAACAGTTAGTTATTTTGAGTGGGTTCAGAACTTGGCTAATCATTATTGGCAAGCTGAAACTGTACAAGAGCGGCTTAAAGAAATTATGATTAATGCTTATGAGCGTGTTAGCGGATATAAGAAAAAATATAACACTTCTTATCGTAAGGCAGCATTTATTACTGCATTGGCTCGTTTAGAAGAAATAGCTAAATTAAGAGGAGTAGTATAGGTTAGAATACGTTTGACAAAAATGTGCAAAATTTTCTAGGATTACAACGTTGTTAAGATAGAAAACTTCTTGTGATTGTGGCAAGTGTTGGCAAAAAAGATAGACGGGGTGAGCTTGTAATCACCCTGTCTTTTTGATATAGTCAGCTCAATCTTTAATCCTTTTAAGATGAATATCGATTTGCATGGCGAGTTTGTTAAGTTAGGTGTATCTCGTAAAAAGCTTACAAATGAGTTGTTATTGCTTTTGCCACAGATTTACAAAGACGGTGTGTTTCGCAAGTTTTGTCAAAGTATATACGAGTATGCAGCTAAATTTGGTGGTTTGACGCATTCACAGGTAGAAAAAGTTTTGCGATTAGATAAGTACTTAAAAAATAAGCCCAATTTAAAAAGCGCCTTACTCGATTCAGGTGTGAATAAAGTTGATATCGTGGCTCGTGTGGCGACTCCCGAAAATGAAGCAGACTGGGCGGATAAGGTTAGGCATATGAGTAGCGACAGCCTTCGGGCGGCCGTCAATGAAGCTAAGCATGGGTCTGAGCCTCTGTTGCTTACTTTAAGGATGGATGCCGAAACCACTACAATGTTTCTTGAAATTAAGGAAAAGGTCGCCAAAGGGTTGAGTAACAAAAAGGCTATCAAAGTTATACTCAAAAAATTGTTATCGGGTTGTATGATTAATCCGAAACGAAATACGCAAGTAGGTAATTTGGACGAGCAAGTCGCTGTAGCAAATCCAAAGTCGTTGAGCCGACATATACCGACTGGCATTAAGCGCAATATGAGCACCGTATGTGTATACAAAAATTGTAATAGATTAGCCGATGTATTCCATCACAGAATTCGTTTCTCTGAACACAAAAATCATAACACGGTAGTGCCGTTGTGTGATATTCATCATGCTTTTGCACATAATGGATTAATAAAAAATGAGACAGCGTCGCCGGACACGTGGAGTTTTCAGCTAGATGGAAAGCTTGGGAAGGCAGATAAGCAATATCGCTACTTTAGGAGGAAAAGTCTTAAAATTTCTTAACTAATCAGTTGACTAGTCAAACTATCCCAGTTACCATCACAGCGCTAACTTTCTACATTTAAACAATGCTTATGCAAGCCATTTATCAATTTGCTGAAGGTACAAAAGAAATGAAGGATTTATTGGGGGGTAAAGGAGCGAACTTGGGAGAGATGACAGCTTTGGGGTTGCCCGTGCCTCCAGGGTTTACAATTACAACGGAAACGTGTGCATATTTTTTGGCTAACCAAGGCTACCCAGTTAATTTTGATAACGAGTTGGGTCAGGCTTTGCAATCATTGGAAATGCAAATGGGAAAAAAATTCGGTGACACAGAAGATCCTCTATTGGTTTCTGTGCGTTCGGGAGCAGCGATATCGATGCCAGGGATGATGGATACGGTTTTGAATCTAGGGCTCAATGATCAAACGGTAGAGGGTTTGGCAACTAAAACAGGAAATCCACGTTTTGCATATGATTCTTATCGCCGTTTTATTCAAATGTTTGGTGATGTGGTTTTGGAAGTTCATCACGAGCATTTTGAACAAATTCTTGAGGAGCTTAAAAATGAAACAGGAATTAAGGCGGATACTGATCTTAGTGTCGATCACCTCAAAGAGCTGATCAGCCGCTACAAAAACTTAGTGCAGACTCACAAAGGTGAACCGTTCCCTCAGTCTCCAACTAGTCAATTACAACTGGCTATCGAGGCTGTTTTTAATTCATGGAATAGTGATAGAGCAAATACTTATCGCAGAATTAACAACATTCATAACTTAAAAGGAACGGCTGTTACTGTTCAGAGTATGGTGTTTGGTAATATGGGGGAAACTTCAGGTACAGGAGTTGCTTTTACGCGCAATCCATCAACTGGTGATAGCGAATTTTTTGGAGAGTACTTAATGAACGCGCAAGGTGAGGATGTGGTTGCTGGGATACGAACGCCGCAGCCAATTTCAACAATGAATGATCAAATGCCAGAGACATATGCGGAGTTGGTAGAAATTAAAGATCGTTTGGAGCGTCATTACAGAAATATGCAAGATATTGAGTTTACTGTACAAGAAGGACGTTTGTTCATTTTGCAAACTCGTAACGGGAAAAGAACAGCAAAAGCAGGTGTTAGAATTGCAATTGAAATGTTTAATGAAGGGTTAATTTCTAAAGCAGAGGCTGTTTTACAAATTGATCCACATGCGTTAGATCAGCTATTACATCCATATTTAGATCCAAAAGCTGAGCGTAAAGTGATTGCGCGTGGCTTGCCAGCATCACCAGGTGCTGTTAGTGGTAAAGTTGTATTTAGTGCGGAAGATGCCGTAGAGCAAGTTGAAAAGCATGGTGAAAAAGTAATTTTAGTACGTAAAGAAACTTCACCTGAGGATATCCATGGTATGCATGCTGCCGAAGGGATTTTAACGGCGACTGGTGGAATGACTAGTCATGCTGCTGTTGTGGCGCGAGCTATGGGTAAGGCTTGTATAGCTGGATGTCAGGAAGTTGTAATCAATAAGCATGATCGTAAATTCAGCGTTGGGAATCGAGATTTTTTTGAGGGCGATATCATTACATTGGACGGTAACAGCGGGGAAGTTTTAGAAGGTGATATGCCAAAAATTGAGCCAGAATTAACTGGTGAATTTAGCCAGTTGCTTGAATGGGCTGATGAGTTTAGGGAGCTTCATGTTCGGGCTAATGCCGACACGCCAAATGATGCTACTGTTGCACGCAAATTCGGCGCGGAAGGTATTGGTTTGTGCCGAACTGAGCATATGTTTTTTGAGGAAGATCGAATTGATATTATGCGTCAGATGATTTTGGCTAAAGATGAGGCTGCTCGTCGTGAAGTTTTGGAGAAATTACTACCGTATCAAAAACAGGATTTTATGGAGATTTTCGAGGTTATGAATGGTTTTCCTGTGACAATTCGTTTGTTAGATCCACCTTTGCATGAGTTCTTACCTGATAGTGATAAGAAAATACGCAAGTTGGCAGAGGATATGCACATTCCGTTTAGCGATTTAAAGGATGTAGCGGTTAAATTACACGAAGTTAATCCTATGCTTGGTCATCGTGGATGTCGTTTGGGGATTACTTCACCAGAAATTTACGAAATGCAAGTAAGAGCTTTAACTGAAGCTGCAATTGAAGTTACCAAAAAAGGTGTAAAAGTTGTTGTGGAGATTGAAGTTCCTTTAGTTGGTAATAAAGCTGAATTAAGTCATGTTCGTCAGTTAATCGAGGACACGATCAAAGGTTTTGGTGAGCAAGTGAATTTTATTTACAAAATTGGGACAATGATTGAGGTGCCACGAGCTTGTTTAACGGCTGATGAAATTGCCGAAAGTGCTGACTTTTTCTCGTTTGGAACTAATGATCTTACTCAGACAACATTTGGTATTTCTCGTGATGATGCATCTAAGTTTGTGCCTTATTATATAGAAAAAGGAATTTTCCAAAGAGATCCTGCTGAAAGTATCGATAAAAATGGTGTAGGCAAGTTGATGCATTTGGCTGTTACATTAGGACGTGAAGCAAAAGAAAATTTGGAAGTTGGTATTTGTGGTGAGCACGGAGGTGATCCGGATTCAATAGCTTTCTGTCAAAAAATTGGATTAAACTACGTTAGTTGTTCGCCATATAGAGTGCCAATTGCACGTTTAGCTGCAGCTCAGGCAGCATTGCAAAAATAAAAGTAGTAACTTTCTCTGGACTTCTAGAAACTTGCTTGCTATAAATTGAAGGCAAAATTTCTGGAAGTTTCAAAAGCCACCTTAGCTCAGCTGGTAGAGCAACCGCCTTGTAAGCGGTAGGTCGTCGGTTCGAATCCGACAGGTGGCTCCATTGTGGGTCGGTACCGAAGTGGTCAACCGGGGCAGACTGTAAATCTGCTGGCTCCGCCTTCGCTGGTTCGAATCCAGCCCGGCCCACCATCTTAGCAATCTATGTAGACAGCTGCTAAAAAGAGCGGTACAATTTGGTTTGTATAATTTTCATGACGGTCATTATTTATGAATCCATATGAGCTTTTGGGTGTCAGTAAAGATGCTTCACCTGACGAA
>CAYLRB010000034.1:0-10401 GCA_964386265.1 uncultured Candidatus Peribacteria bacterium
TGAACTCCTCAAACAACTGGTTGACTTCTTTGACAGCATTTTCGAATTTTACAAAGGGATCTACGATTTCTAAGTTGTCTCCCTTTGATACCAATGCCTTCCGGAGAGTTTCAGCCACAGCTTCGGCTACTTCTTCAGCACCAACCACTGTTTTATTTATCCTAATAAGTACAATAAATCTTACACCTTTATCCTCACTATCTTCTCCATCAAAAACAAATTGCTGTAAGTAACTCTTCTCATCTGGATTCACAACTCGAAACTCCGAACCAAGCTCTAACTTGTTCATAACATTATTTACGGTAAATTTTGATTTTTAAAATCTGACAGTAACATACTTTAGCCTTAGTTCACAAACAGTGCAAACTGAAAATTATAATTTACAACTCTTAATTTGTTCTTGACTATCAAAAGTGTTAAGCCTAAAATCCCGAAGCATTTTCCTGCTTTAATTTTCATTATGCAAGGACCTACAAAAAATAGACGACGTAAGCGCGTACATGGTTTTCTAAGCCGATCTCAAACTCCTACAGGACGACGAGTTCTACAGGCTAGAAGAAGAAAAGGACGTCATCAGTTGACGGTTTAATTACTGTTTTGAACCGTTAACAGTCTTTTTCTTAAGCTAAATCTTTGTCCTTTCTGATTCAGCAAAATATGCTCCCGAAAGCCTTCAGAGGACTATCGCAGATACAAATTCAAAAACTTTTTGATAATAAAAAAGTTTTAAAAAGCAAGTACGTGGCACTGCGCTATGAGCTAACAACACATTCAAGTGATAACGAGAATGTTAAATTTGCAGTAGGCGTAAGTAATAAGCTTTTCAAAACAGCTGTCGAAAAAAACAAATTAAGAAGAATAGTCCAAAATAATCTAGGCGAGATTGTGCGCAACAACGCAGAGATTGCGAAGTTGCCTTTTAATATTTTTGTGCTACTCTACAGGCAGCCCGAAACAGACTTTAGAAGTCAACTTTTGTCAGAATTACAAAAACTTTTAAAACAATAATCTACTTATGAGACAGTACATTTTAAAATTTTTACTATATTTTGCGATCGCATTAATTATAGTGAACTTACTATCAGGTCAAAGAAAAGATAAAGCTGAACTTGAAGAGCTTACGCCGATCACAATTAAAACTGAAAAAAACGACTACGGAATATACGGTTCAGTTAAACTTGTAATCGAAAATAATCGTAATTTTCCAGTAAAATTTAGTTACAACTGTAATAAGCTACCATTTGGGCTATTTAGTTCAGTAAGTAACAAAAAAGCTGAGTTACCAATACAATCTGAGCTCGTAAATTGTAATACAAAGAGTCTGAAAGAAACCCAATCTTTCACG
Source organism: uncultured Candidatus Peribacteria bacterium (assembly GCA_964386265.1). Taxonomy (GTDB): domain Bacteria; phylum Patescibacteriota; class Gracilibacteria; order UBA1369; family UM-FILTER-41-14; genus CAYLRB01. The sequence continues at coordinate 1,346 of CAYLRB010000034.1, forward strand.
ATTAACCCCTATGGCACTTACAAGTTAAACCTTAAACCATGGGCTTCTACATTGTTTGCAAAACAAGGACTATATCGTTTCGAGTCTAACGTTACAGTTAAAGACGAAACTTTTGTAGTTACATCAAAAGAGTTTGAAATTCGTTCAAGAGGGCTTTTTGCATCACTATGGCACCACGCCTTGTATCAGCCAATTTTCAATTTGTTAGCTGGCCTAATTTGGATATTCCCAGGACACAGTCTAGGGCTAGGTATCATTGCTTTAACCGTATTAATGAGGTTAATTCTCCTTTCTCCATCTCAAAAAGCAATGCGTGAGCAAAAGAAAATGCAAGAAATTCAACCTAAATTAGACGAGCTTCGCAAAAAATATAAAGATGATCAACAGAAATTGGCAATGGAAACAATGGAAATTTGGAAGAAGCATAAAGTTAATCCAATGGGTAGCTGCTTGCCAATCTTAATTCAATTCCCAATTTTACTTGGACTGTTTCAAGTAGTAAGTGGGGGCGTACAACTTTCAACACAACATGTATTATATCAATTCTTAGCAGATTTTCCTTTAGATAAAGTTGATCCAACATTTTTATCGATCTGGGATCTAACCGAAAACAGTCTTATCGTTTTCCCGATCGTAGTTGGCTTGCTTCAGTACATTCAGCTAAAAATGACACTTACTAAGACAGCGATGCCTACAAATTCGCCAATACCAAATCCGCAGCAACTAATGACCTATATTTTGCCACCAATGGTCGCAGTATTTACAGCTAGTTTGCCAGCAGGTGTAGGACTTTACTGGGGGACATCAACTCTATTTGCAATCGCACAGCAATTTGTGATAAATAAAAAGAGTGGCAAAGGAAAAAATAATGAATCAACTGTAATCGAAGCCGAAATCGTTAAGTAGATAACGAAATCGCAACAATTAAATCAAAGTTTAGCTTTAATAAAAAAACATGGAACAAACTATACAAGAAATATTCGAAAACTTTTTGGTAGCGATGAACGTGGAGTTTCGCCACACAGAAGTTGTTGCAGTAGAGGACGATGAAGAAGGAGAAGGTTATTATTGTAATGTTTCAGCAAAAGATAATTCACAATTAATTGGTAAACAAGGCAAGACATTGCAGGCAGTTCAGCATCTATTAAAACTAATAGTGTACAAACGAATAGATAGAATGGTTGGCATAACTGTTGATATCGATGGGTACCGCCAAAGACAAAGAGACAGCGTTAGCGAAATCGCAAAACGTTACATAGAAAAAGTAAGGGAAACAGGGAAGCCAGAAGCACTACCGCCAATGTCACCATATTTCCGAAGAGTTGTGCATATGATGTTATTAGACCCAGAATTCCAAGACCTAAAAAGCTCAAGTGAAGGACACGGGAACTTCCGTCATGTAGTAATCAGTCAAAAATAATCATGAAACCAAAATACAAAAAGGCAATCGTTGCTGCAGTAATAACAACATTATTACTTAGCCCAATTGCTCAAGCAAATACTCAGTTTTCCGACGTTGCCCCAGAAAGTGGTGTTAGCAAAGCAATAACATATGTTAAATCAGCATCAACAAGCTACAATGGCGAAGCTTGTATCAAAGGCTACCCAGATGGAACTTTTCAGCCTAACCGTGATGTATCACGCGTGGAGGTCTTAAAGCTTGTACTTACATGTATAGATTTACCATCTTTAGATAAAGACGTTACGATAAACTTGACGACCGGCGATGAAATAACAGTTGGTAACAATAAAACAACCATAACGCAGCCAACACAAGTAAACTATAAACAGAAGTGGCAGAAGCCAAACCCTAAAGACGATCCAAAGCTGAAGTTTTCGGATGTCGACTTGAACGACTGGTACGTAAGCCAAGGTGTTTTACAAGAAGGCCTACACAGAGGTTTAGTTCAGGGAGCTAACGGCAAATTTAGTCCAGCAACTCAAGTTAATTTGGCCGAACTATTAACAATCTTGCTCAGAGCTCAAAAACTACTTAAACAAGATTTTAAAGTAGATCTAGCAAAACTCCCAAGCTATATAAATAGTAAAGAGTGGTATGCTGAGCCAATTGCCTTTGGACTTCAAAATAAGCTCATTAGCGTGAGGGAGGGCGAGCAGCTGGCAGTGTTTTATGGCTTAAACAGGGCAGAGACTATAATAATAATATACAACTTTTTACTTGCCAACGGTGTTACAACTCAAGTTCAAGAGCAGCCACCAGTAAAAACTCCAGAAACACCAACGCCACAGCCCCCAAGTGATCCACAGTCAAACAACACACCTACAACTGAAACATCGGCAGACAAGGTCTGGCAAGTGGGTGACATTGAATCAGGCATAGCAAGTTACTACGGTGATGAATTTGAAGGCCAAAAGACAGCTTCGGGACGGCTATTATCACAAGTATCTTTCTTGGCAGCTCACAAAACTTTACCTTTCGGTACTCGCATCAAAGTAACAAATCCAGAAACACAACGTTTTATAATTGCAACAGTTGTCGACAGAGGACCTTTTGTTGAAGGCAGAATTTTAGATCTAACACAATCAGCCTTTATTGAACTAGCAGAATTAAGTGCTGGTTTAGTACAAGTCAAAATGGAAATTCTATCTTTACCATAATTTATGAATCAACAGGATCGCAAACTGCTTTCCCAAGAAATTAACGCAGGAATCAAGTATTTGTACTTTGGACTCGGCTTGATAGTAGTTATTACAAGTATTTTGTATTTAACATTATTAAGTGACTCAAGCTACCATGGTTACATTTTTACTCAACATCAACTCAATGCAAACGAGCTAAACGAGAAAAGATCAAAATTAGAACAGACTTTACTCAAGTATAAATCGCAAGCATATCTAGAAACTTCAGATGAAGCAGCAAACTACGAACCAGCACCAAACCCGTCAGTAGTAGAGTCTCGGCGCAATCAGTTGACTAAAAACTAGTTCTCTGTTTAAATTACCAAGCTAACCATTTAACACACCTATTATGGCTGAAGAAGCAGGACAACAAACTGGGCAGCAACAAGCTGGAGACCAAAATTTTTCAATTCATATTAACGAAGAAAATAGAGCAGGTAAGTATGCCAATGCCGTTTCTGTACACGTAAATAGTAATGAAGTTGTAATTGACTTTGGTTATATTCAGCCTGGTCAGCAAAATAGAAGAATCGACGTAGTTTCAAGAGTAAACCTCAATCACAACGTATCTCGTTCATTTATGACGTTATTACAAGATGCAATTCTTGATTTTCAAAATAAAATGAAGGAGCGCGAGCAACAACAAAACAGTGGCAGCGAACAAGCAGCCGCTTAAACAATATTATTAACATGTTAATCATATGACAAATCGTGCCGGTAGTTACTACCACGGGTTAAAAGCAGTTGAACTGCGCAAAAAATCTTTAAATCGTAAAAAACGCCGTAAAGCGATCGCTACAGATTTAAGAATCGAAAGACAAACTCAAGCAGCTGAACGCATTGAAAAAGCACGCGCCGCACTCTAGTCCTTAATCTAGGCGCTTAAAACATGCTCTTTTCAAAAAAAAATAAAAAAAATCAGCTCCGATCGAGCCTAAATCCGCTCAAAAAGTATAACCGCGCTAGTTCTGCTGGCGCGGAAAGATTTAGAAAAAAAAGCTCAAGCATAATCAAGTCACCCGCACTGCTTTTGACGAAGGCCAAAGAAAAGCTTAACGTCAAGGCATGGATCGCAATAGGCGTAATCTGCTTTTTGTTAGTTTTAGTGACAATTGGTTATTTTGTTCTCTTCACAGATTGGCTGAAAATTCAGCGAGTAGTGCTTTACGAGGGCGATAAAATTTCACAAAATCCCAAATTTTTGCAACTAGCACAAACATTTAGAGGCGACAACCTTCTACTAGTTACACAAAAACGCGTAGAAAGTTTATACAAAAAAAGCAATTTACCAATAAAATCAATTAGACTAGCAAAGGACTACCCAACTGAACTAAGAATAGCAATTGAACCAATTCCGAACGCGATCAACTTGCAAATTAAGCGTAATAAAGTTGATCATAAGTTTGTTCTTAATGAAGCTGGCTACGTTGTTAAGGTTAATAGCCTAGACTACAGTCTACCATTCTTAAGATTTGAATCAGAAAAATTACCCGCCTACCAAGATCAGTTTTTTACACCTGATCAGGTTAGACTATTCTTAGATGTTAACAGTTACTTCATTGACCAGTTCAATCTCCAGCTAACAGAACTCATTTACTACAAAAAAGAAAGAGAGCTACATTTACTAACAGAAAGAAACTTTACAGTCTGGCTGGACCTGGAAGCCGACTTCAGAAAGCAGTTAGATAAACTTAAAGATGCGATACCAAAGCTTAATATATATCAACTTAACTTGGAATATATCGACTTAAGAATTGAAGGAATAGATAGCGAAAAATTAATTTACAAACCAAGATAGAATTTTGTAAATATTTGTATAGTTGAGAATAGTTCGAAAATATGATATTATGTAATGATTTAGTTCAATTACATTTTCGCATGTCACAATACTACAAAAAAATCGCGCTCGCCAAGCAGATGCTTGATACTGCTAAAAAGAGCATTAAATCAGCAGAAACTATACTTGATGACCTTGTTAGTATAAGTGGTGTTGACGAAGACCCACAGGCTGACTACATAAGAAGTCAAATTAGCGAGCTACAAACATATACGGAAAGCGAAGGTGACAACGTAGTTGAAGGAATTTTTGACGGCGAACGAATGATAAGTGAAGACGGACAAAGTTATCCGGTTCCAGCAAACTATGCTAGTAAGTCAAAATTAGTTGTTGGAGATGCATTAAAACTTACAATTACAGAAACAGGAAACTATCTATATAAACAGATTGGACCAGTAGAACGAATGCGCCTGGTTGGTGTTTTGGTGAAAGAAGATGGGAAATATTTTGCAATGACAGACGGAAAACTGTATCAACTTCTATTGGCTGCCGTTACATATACTAGAGCTCAAATAGGAGACAAATTAGCCGTGTTGGTGCCTGAGGACTCAGAAGAAGTTGCATGGGCAGCACTTGATCACATTCTTCCAGAGGTAGACGGAGTAAAAGATGCAAATAGCGAAGAAGTATTCTAATTTTAAAGTGAGTTGCCATCATTCAACCATAATGTTATTTTGCGTGTCTGAATAATTCAAAACAGCAATATGACAAAATTTCGCTGGAGCGAACTTAAAAAACCATTCTTTTGCCTAGCCCCAATGGAGGGGTATACAGACTCTTCTTATAGACGTTTGATAAAAATGTTCTCACCCGAAGTAATCTGCTATACCGAATTTACATCAGCAGATGGCTTAAAATACGGTAGTTCTCGTAGTTTTCAAAAAATTCAATTCACTCCAGAAGAAGTACCTCTAATTGTCCAAGTTTTTGGGAAACATGTAGAGCATTTTGTCGAAGTCGCAAAAATTATCGAACAAATGGGAGCCGCAGCTATTGACATCAATATGGGGTGCCCATCAAAAAAAGTTACCAACTCGTGTCATGGATCAGCGTTGTTCAAACAACCTCCTCTTGCACAAGAAATTGTTCATGCCATGAGTAAAGCCGTGGATATTGATATCTCAGTTAAATGTCGATTTGGCTACGAAAATTATGACGAAGAGCGATTCTTAAACTTTGTTAAAGGACTTGAATCAGCTGGCGCAAAAGCGATAGCCATTCATGGAAGGACGACAGCCCAGCAATATACCGGCCAAGCAAACTGGGATCCAATTTTTCTTGCAAAAAAGCATTTAAAAGTTCCAGTTATCGGTAACGGCGATGTAACAAGTAAAGAAATAGCTGTCGAAAGACTTAAAGGTGGCGTTGATGGTGTAATGGTAGGAAGAGCAACTTTTGGCTGCCCCTGGTTTTTCCGCGAAACTATCGATTTTATAAATGGCAAAGAGTACAAACCGCCCGTTACTCTTGAAGAAAAATTACCATTCATTTTAAAACAAGCTCAGTTTTCAATTGAACATAAGGGAGAAAAGGTTGGAATGATGGAAATGCGCAAACACTTGGCCAACTATGTTAGAGGAATCCCAAATGCCACAGATTACAGATTTAAGCTTGTGCGAGTAGAAACATATAACGAAATGGAAGATATTTTAAATGAGCTAATTGCCCTAAAGTAGAAAAGTGATCCCGGGACTACTTTTTAGGTCGAGCAGGTAAAGCAAACTTTTTAACTTTCACTAGACTTAACGCAAAAAATCACTATATTATCAGTACTTACTATCTATGTAGCTTAGATTTTAAGTATATTATTATTACTAACTGCTACAAAACAATTAACTTATGGCTGACGTATTATTAACCATGGAGCAGCTTTTAGCTGATTCTCCAGCCATCATTACGCCCGAAGAAGGAACCTTAATCGATGGTAGTGTAATTACAGTTTACCGCAACCGTGTACTTGTCGACCTAGGAGGCGCCGCAACAGGTGTTATTTCAGGTAAAGAAGCACACGATTCACAAAATACATTAAAAGATCTTAAACCTGGTGATCAGGTTACTGTTTTTGTACTAGAAGCAGAAAACGATGAAGGGTTAACAGTTCTTTCACTTCGTAAAGCATCTCAACAAAAAACTTGGGAACGATATATTCACGCTTACGAAAATCAAGAAATTATTAAAGTACGTGTTCTTGAAGCAAATAAAGGTGGTTTACTAATCGAAACAGATAGTATTAAAGGCTTTATCCCAGTTTCACAGTTAGCTCCAATGAACTATCCACGTGTTACAAATGCAGATAATGCGAAAATCTTTGCTAAACTACAAAAACTAGTAGGGCAAGAGCTTGAAACTCGTATCATCAACATTGACAACGACACAGGTAAATTAATTCTTTCCGAAAAAGCCGCTTACAGAGAGCAACGCAACAAAGCGTTACTTGATGTTAAAGTTGGAGACACAGTTAAAGGTAAGATCAGTGGAGTTGTTAACTTTGGTATCTTCGTTACATTCAACAGCCTTGAAGGCCTTGTGCATATTTCTGAAATCGCTTGGGGACATGTTAAAGACCCATCAGATTATGGCAAACTTGGAGACGAAGTTGACGTTAAAATTATTGGTATAGAGTCAGAAAAAATTAGCCTAAGTATTAAGCAGTTAACAGAAGATCCATGGAAACAAATTGCAGCTAATTACAAAGAAGGCGACATCATTGAGGGTGTAGTTAGTAGAGTAGAGGACTTTGGTGCGTTTGTTCAAATCCAAGACGATATCAATGGCCTAATTCACATTAGCGACTTTACAGATGAAGAAGGAGCTAAAATCGCAGATTACGTTAGTACTGGAGACAAAGTTAAAGCAAAAGTTATTATTGTGGACACTGACAATCGCAGAATTGGCCTTTCTACAATGGAAGTAACCAGACAAGACGGAACTGTTTTCGTAGCACCTGAGAAGAAATCCACAGAATCTAAAGAAAAAGTAGAAGAGTCTGAACTCGAAAAACTAGGTCTAACTGCTAAACAAATTGCAGCTTTCGAAGAAGCAGGCTACAAGGACAAAGAAGCTATTCTAGCGGCAGATGACGAAACACTATTAGCAATCGAAGGTATTGGTCAAGCAGCAATCAAAAAAGTTCGAGGATAATTCCCGAGCCAACCAACTAAATAAAGGCGCGATCTAGCTAGATCGCGCCTTTTAAAATGTCATCAACAAACTCGCTAATATCCGAAAAGTACTTACATCGATACTTGGTCACATCTGGCAGATCCAAATTAACAATTTTGTGATAAACTTTAGCAACCAACTCTTTAAACTTTTGGTATTCCTCCTCGTTAACTTCGAAGTTTAAAACAATTTGCTCATCGACAAATTCCAATGCACCTTCATTAACTTTGTAGCGATAAAAGTCTTTAGAGTTTTCAATCAACAACTTGTAAAAATAGAGCTGATTGCGATATTTCCAAGCCTTTATCTTAGACGAGTTATCAACATTATGCCACTTATGCAAAGCTTTACTGGTTTTGTAGTCAATTACTCTCGCTGTAAAATTTTCACTATCAAGCTCGACTCTATCTATTTTTCCTGTGATTCTAGCCTCATTGACCAATATTGCCTGACTACTAAAACTTACCTCTGCACGAGCATCTTTGTTATTTACCTCATTAAGCCAGATTGGCAAAAACTTATGCAAACTCTGTGATCCTTGTTTGCTGTACTTATCAAAGTCTGACTTAACTAAATGCTCTTTTGCTAATTCATGGCTAAAAATACTCTCAAAATTACTTATATCTTGTTTCGAGCGTGTCTTTAAAAGTTTTTCGAGAGTTGCATGGATGGCAGTTCCGTAACAATTTGACGGGCTTTTAACCTGAGGAAAACGAAGTAAATTTTGTTCTAGAAAAGTTTGAGGGCCAGAGTTTACAATGTCTAAGAAGTTATTAAAGTGAGTAACACTTAGTTGATAGTTTCTTAAGATTTCAGCCAGTATATCTTTCAAGAGCACTTTGTCTTCGTGTTTTGCTACAGGAACAAGACTTGTTGCCTGTGGCAAAGTAACAGAAACTTCTTCCTTTTGCAGGCAATCAAAGTAAGAAATATCTGTAGACTCTTTTGTCGAGCAAAGGTATAGCTTATTTCTTGCCCTTGTGGCCGCAACATATAAAAGTCTCAAGTAGTCATCTTCATTGTCCTTATCTGGCTGAAAAGGCAAATTAATAGGCAAAGAGAATTTTGCATTAATCAAGGGCCTAAGCCAACTTTCCTTGTTGGCTTCAACAATAAAAACAGAATGAAACTCTAAGCCTTTAGATTTATGCGCTGTTAGTAGGTTGACGCCTTGCTCTTTGCTTAAATTTAAAACATCAGACTTAAGTGAAATTCTGTGACGCTCATAAATCGACAATAGATCAATAAAATTTTTCAAAAGAGGTTCGCTATCGGAATAGTAATTTCTAACTGACTGGTAAAAAGTCTTAATATCTCGAATCAGCTGCTCGGCTTCTAGCGGGTTTGCTTCAAGTTGGCCATTCCCAAAATAAAAATTCTTAAAGTTTGAACAGTAGTATTTGCCTGGTTCTATCTC
>CAYLRB010000035.1:0-10147 GCA_964386265.1 uncultured Candidatus Peribacteria bacterium
CTAGTGAAGATGTTGCCACCCCAGATGTACCTGGAAATGACGTTGTAGAACCTGACACCACCGATCAACAGCCCAAAAACAAACCAGCTGATGGATGTTCAGTTCAAGGTGACCTAGGTGGATCAGAACAAAATCCTTTTGGACTTGCAGCTGGTGTCGGTGCTCTAGTACTTGCAGCAGGAGCAACAAGACGTCGCGACGGCAAATAGTCACCCCGGGGCAACTTTTTATTGTCAAAATTAGTGACAGATACTTTGGCTGTACAGTTCGGCTCTTTAGCGTTATAGTTTGTAGGCTACTGAATTTCAAAATAATATGACATTAGTCAGTTTAATTATTGGTTTACTAGGAGGTCTTGGGGCGGCAAACAGCGTTTTTAAAAAACGAAGATTAGCTGCTAAAAAAGAGGCTTCTGGCGTTTTAATGGATGCAAAAAAGCAGGCTGAAAAAACTAAGGAACGCCAATTGGAACATCTTGCAGCGAGAAGACAGCGTCTTGAAGAGATGATTAAAGAAAAGAAAGAACAGCTTGGTATTTTAGAGAAGCGTGTTTCTTTAAGAGAAAAACATGCCGACAAATGGGATAAAAAACTTCAAGAAGTGAATAAAATCGCAGAATTGGCAAAAAGTGAACTGCAAAGTATTCAACAACAACAAGAAGAACTACTGGTTGAGGAACTTAATATTTTATTTAAAAAAACAAACACGAGCCGCGAAACGGTAATGGAAACAATTCGCACGGATCTAATCCAAAAGTTTCAACTAGACTACGAAAACTACCTACAAAAATCGGAAACTGTTATGCGAGAGCGTGCAACAAAATTCTCAAAAGGCATTCTGCAAACAATCATGAATCGCTACACAGAGCCAAGCTCAGTAGACAGACTTGATAACACCGTGACCTTGAGCCGAGACATTGTCAAAGGTAAGCTAATTGGGAAAATGGGTAGAAACATCAATTACTTTGAGAAAAAAGCTGGGGTTGCAGTTCTTTTCAACGAAGGTGGTCCATTAACAGTGACAGTTAGCTGTTTTCATTTGTTGCGTCGAGAAATTGCCAAAAGGGCATTACAAAGATTGGCAAAAGAGAACGTTATTAATGAAGAGGTTATGGATGCCGCTCTAGAAAAATCTAGGTTAGAACTCGATGTCGAATTAGAGAAAGTAGGGCTATGGGCTGCTAAAATTATTGAACTGCCGGAAGATAAGCGTGATCCAGAGTTGCTAAAACTAATGGGAAGATTGAAGTATCGAACTAGTTACGGACAAAATATTTTGTATCACTCGCTAGAAATCGCTTTCTTTTCAGCAATGATGGCCGCCGAGATTGGTGCAGATGTTAGAATTGCCAAATTGGGTGGTTTTTTCCATGATTTAGGAAAAGCTATTGATCAAGATGACGGCGTAGATAAACCACATGACCACCTAAGTAAGGATATTTTGGAACAGTTTGGTTTTGAGTGGGAGATTGTACATGCAGCTTGGACCCATCATGATGCTATTCCAATAGAAACAATTGAAGCGGAAATTGTAAAAGCTTCGGATGCTATTTCTGCTGGTCGTCCTGGTGCTAGAGCTGAATCTACAGAAGACTATTATGCAAGAATTAGCGCATTGGAAGCTATTGCGACATCACATGCTGGTGTACAAAAAGTTTTCGCAGTATCTGCTGGTCGCGAACTGCGAACTATGGTTAATCCTCAACAAATTAGTGATGCAGATATGCTGCCTTTAGCTGAGCAAATTAAGGGAGAAATCGAGGAAAATGTGTCTTTCCCTGGCAAAATTAAAGTTCACCTTATTAGATCACTAAAAGCGACAGACTATGCCAAAGAAAAAGCGGCGTAATGGCCTAGACAAATTACTACTTGGGGCTGTTGTTGGAGCTGCAGTTGGTTCTGTTATTGGTGTTACGATTGCGCCAAAAAGCGGCAAAGAAACGCGTGATGAAATCCGGGACAAAGCACGTGCTGTTTTACATGACAAGAAAGGATTTGACAAAACCCTAAAAATGCCGAAATATATAATGGTAACGTTACTTCAAAAATTGCGTACCTATTTAAAGGCGAAAAATGAATCTAAAACTAAAAAGTAGTGCTCACGGCAAATGGCTTTATTTTGGTGGCGGCTTATTGGTTGTAGCAGTTATTTTAACGATCTGCTTAACAGTTTTGCACTTTGCATGGCAGGGAAAAATTATTCCTGGCGAAAATTTAGCTGGCGTTGAGCTATCTGGATTAACGACTGAAGAGGCAGAACTACGTGCTCAGGCGATTATTAATGACTTACCGAAAAGAAAGCTATCTTTGGATGTTCTAAATGAAAACAAAGAGCTAAGCTTGCAAGATTTGCAAATAGAAGTAGGTAATGTCACACAAATTACTCCGCGTTCATACCCTCAAACTGCAAATTTAGCACAAGTTATTAGAGGATATGTAATAGATACCGAGATTCCATTAGAAATAGATTTTGACCAGAATCTGGTTAACTCAGCTATTTATGATACTTTTCCTGATTTAAAAACTGCTAAAGATGCTCGCTTTGTAAAAAACGATCTTGGCGAATTTGTTGTTAGTGAGGGGAGCGAGGGGTACAAAATAGCTTGGCCGGATATGGAGAAAGATCTTTTAAAAGCAATAAACAGTCCATCGATTATTAGCGTTGAAGTTCCGATGCAACTTGCTCAACCAGAAATAACTGCTGAGATGCTAACAGCAGAGAAAGATAGATTACTAGCATTATTAGCAAGTAATATTGTTCTTACTAGTAATAACAATCGCTTTGAGCTTAATTTACTTGGCGAAGAATTAGAGCTAATTGGCTTTAAGAAACAGTCTAAAACCAGTGCAGGCTTAAGCATAAGATTAGAAAATTTAGCATGGGCTAAGTATATAGATGAGAAATTAAAACCAGCGATTGAAGTTGAGCCGCAAGCTGTAACAATTGACTACGATAAAACATCGAACAAAGCTGTGTTTAGTAGTAATGGCGAGTTGGGAGTTGCAATTGAAGTTGAAAAACTAACGACAGAAATCGAGGAAAAACTTAACGATGGTAGTGGCGATAAAACTATTAAAATTCCAACAAAATTTGTTGAAGGCGATGTAACTATAGCGCCTGAACTGCAAGAAATGGGGATTAGGGAGCTCATTACCGTTGGAGATACAGCATATTATGGATCAGCAGCAAACCGCTTAACAAACATTGGAGTTGGTGCCGATAAATTTAATGGATTTATTATTGAAAAAGATGCGGTGTTTTCATTTAACGATAACCTTGGTCCTGTTGATGCCTCAACTGGTTATGTACCTGGGCTAGTTATTAAGGCGGACGGAACCTATCCAGAGTATGGTGGTGGACTATGCCAAGTTTCAACTACGCTTTATCGAGCTGTTTTGAATGCTGATTTTGAGATTTTAGAACGAAGACCTCATTCGTATGCTGTTAGTTATTATGCACAAAGATTGGGACATGGTCTTGATGCTACTATTTACCCAGGTAGCGTAGATTTTAAATTCAAAAATGATACAGGAGGAGCTATTGCGATTCAGACCTACACAAAAGGTCCAGAGCTTTACTTTAAGCTGTATGGTTTAAAAACAGATGTAGCAAGTGTAGAATATGATGGCCCGTATATTAGCAACAATCGTTCACCCGGTGCTGCTATTGAAATCCTAGACCCAAGTATGGCCCCAGGATCGCGTGTACAGGTTGAATCACCTCATGCTGGCTTCGATGTCCTTTGGTACAAAATAGTAAGCTACAAGGACGGATCTACGGCTAAAAAAGAGATCTTTAGTAAATACCGTGCCGTACCAGCTAAATTTAAGATCGGTCCACCAGCTCAAACTGAAAATACAACAGATTCACAAACAACAATGAGTACCGAAGTAATTAGTAGCCCTTAAGCGACTAGACACTATTCTTCGAACTCAAACTGTTCAATTTGCAACTGCTGACGAGGTAGATGTTTTTCTTTTTGATCATGTTCTTCATCTGTAGTTTGATCATCTGCCACTGGAGCTTGCGCTATGTTTTCCCCCGGTGATACATCAGCAAACAAGGTTTTTTGCACCTCAGTAACTTTGGTTGCTTTTACTGCTCCTTGTTCACTGGATAATGGGCTTAATTTTAATCTTCTTCTATATTCACGTATGCGCTCTTTTGCTTCTTCATTGTAAGGGAATTGATCTTGCATTGCCGTTAAATAGGCAATTGCTTCTTCATATGCATGTATTTCTTCCAGCAAATCAGTGATAGTAAAATAAAGGTCTTCGTTGCGCATATCGTTTTCTAGAACTTTAGAGAAAGCTTTAACAGCCTTTCGGTATTCCTTCATCTCTCTGTAAACCTGCCCTAGGCTTAAATATCGTTCTGTTCTTTTATCGTCCAATCTTATGGCTTCCTCATAAGCTTCCGCTGCCTCAGCTAAACGCTGCTGACTGTAAAGAGCACGACCTAAATTACTTTGATACACTGGTCTCTCTGGATAACACTCAATTAGAAAGCGGAAAATCGCCTCTGCTTTTTTGGGCTGCTGTAAGCGCATGTAGATAATACCTAACTTATTGTTTGCTTCAGGGTGATCTTGTTTAAGAGAAATTACTTTTATAAAGCCTTTTTCTGCTTCACGTAAGTTTCCACGACTAAAATGATAGTCAGCTTGATTAAAGTTCTGATTAAGCTGCTTGTAATCTATTGCTTTACGTTTCCAGCTCATTGCCATACGAAAAGAGTTCCCTGGCCTTGAAAGATCACCTTCCTGCTCAGTTATTTCACCACCTGCAAGTAAGACGTCCGGCGTGACCTTAATACGCTCGGCTTTATTGTATCTTTTAACAACTCCAGAGAAGATGTAAATTAGGGCCGCTACACTCAAGATTATGATAATGATCCACATAATTGACTGACTAAATTCAGGTTTTAGATTATATGTAAAATTGGAACGGAAGCAAACTAAAATAAGAAACAAAAAACCGGACTAGCCTTATATTACAGACTAATCCGGCTAAATGCTCAAGGGAGCAAACTCATTTATGAAGCTTTGAAAAATGCGTACTTCTGCGTCGACTGCACGATTTTCTTCTCATCGTATTACCAATACGTCTCGTTCGCAAATCGCTTGTCTCCTTAAATTACATCATTTTTCTTAAGCTTCATTTACATAACAGTTTCTACTACTTTTTTGAAAACTGTAGGATGTTGGGCAGCTAAATCAGCTAGTACTTTACGATTCAAAATAACGTCATTTGACTCCATTTTGAAAATAAACTGGCTGTAATTGTAACCCATTGGCTTAAGGGCAGCGTTCATACGAGCTATCCAAAGTGTACGGAAATCACGTTTTTTAATTTTGCGACCAACGTAAGCATGTTGACCAGCTTTCATCCAAGCATTTTTAGCTAGGCGAAATAGTTTATTACGTAAACCACGAAAACCTTTAGTTGCTGAAAGGATTTTTTTGTGACGGCGGCGAGTTGTTACTCCTCGTTTAATGCGAACCATGTTAGTAGTTGTTAATTAGTTGTAATTAGTTTAAGGGATTTAGCTTGAAAGTAGTTTTCGGATGTCCGGAGCCATACCTCCAACGATTTCAGTTCCTTTACTGTTACGCTTTTTTGATTTTTTCGACTTACCATGTTTCAAGTGGCTGTTGTTTGCTTGACCAGCTATTACTTTACCAGTTGCGGTGATTTTGAAACGTTTCTTAGTTCCTTTGTGGGTTTTTTGCTTCCCAACTTTTCCAGCTTTTGCCATGGAATAGTGTTTAAATTATTAAGTTTGTGGGTAAAGATGGCACGAAATCCAAGGAGATTATTATTGGCGGGGCGCCAGAATCATCATTAGATTGTTACCTTGCTTTTTAGGCTGTTGCTCGACCGTAGCTGTCTCATTGACGATTTCAATGAACTGCTCCATTTTCTTTAGGCCTAAGTCTTGATGTACATGCTCACGCCCCCTAAAGACGAGAGAGACTTTTACCATATGCCCTTGGGCAAAAAAACGTTGTGCCGTAGCAGCTTTAACTTCGAGATCATGGAGACCGGTTCTAAGACTTAGACGGATTCCCTTAACCTCAGTTTGCCTTTGTCCTCGCTTATGCTTTTGATCCAATTTCTTCTGGCGGTAAAGATGTTTACCATAATCCATTAGTCTACAGACCGGCGGCTTAGCGTTTGGCGCAACCTCGACAAGATCGAGGTTTTTACTTTTAGCAATCTCTAGAGCTTTCGTCAAGCCCATAATGCCAATTTGCTGCTCTTCGTCATCAATTAGACGAACAGTTTGCGATGCGATCTGGTCATTAATACTGAAACTCTTTATGAGTCAGAGAGCTAAATGCTAATTTTGCTAGGGGTTTTACAGCTAAATAAAGCTATAAAATAAGCGACTTTGATCATATGGAGATACTGGGTTTGTGTCAAGAGAGAATTGCAAAGAAAAAACAGCTAATAACACTAATTTTAGCCAAATTTTGGTTAATGGTAATTGTTTTGTGAATTGAGATACAAAGTTGATATAAAAAATAAATTTTTGCTGTTCTACTAGTGGCTGTGCTATATTGTTGCCGCCTTAGATACAAATTTATTTATACTTATGGACAGCCAAAGAATAGAAAAAGCCGTTTTAGAGTTAATTTTGGCGATTGGCGAGAACAAAAACCGCGAGGGCTTGGACGAGACTCCTAAGCGCGTTGCGAAAGCTTTTGAAAAACTATTTGGAGGTTATTCCATGCAACCAAGTCAATTTTTAACATATTTTGACAGCGAAGATTATGATGAAATGATCATCGTTAAAGATATTGAATTCTACTCTTTTTGCGAGCACCACATGTTACCATTTTGGGGTAGGGCACATATTGGTTACATTCCTTCGAAAAAAATTCTTGGCCTATCAAAATTACCTAGGCTTGTAGAAATGTATGCTCGTCGATTACAAAACCAAGAGCGTTTAACTAAACAAATTGCTGAAACACTTATGGAAGAACTTGATCCAAAGGGCGTTGGTATAGTTTTGGAAGCAAAGCATTTTTGCATGATGGCCCGCGGCGTTGAAAAGCAACAAAGTAGCGCCATAACATCAACAATGCTCGGGATATTTAGAAAAAATGAAAAAACGCGCGCGGAATTTTTAAGATTAATTGGCTCTTAAGCTATGACTAATTTTGCAAATCGATCAACAACAATACTTAAGCTAGCCTTAGTCTGCTTTCTTGGCTTGATATTTACTGGTTGTGCCTCTGACGACAAAAGGATTCTACTACTTTTAACAAATAGTGACTTGGCCGAATCGGCTGATATTGCTGACTTAGATTATTACCCCGAGGAAAGTTCGTTTTTTGCTTTTGCCGAATTTTCTGCACCAGCGAATTATCGCGACCAGTGGCTTTTTAATGACTACAAAATTGCACCGTGTGATATTTTTACAAGCTTAGCGGCAACTGGTAACCTCAAAAAATCTTGGGAAACACTGATTCCCGGTGGAACTTGTTTTGAAAACAAGATTTTATTACGTAATCCATTGGCAAGTTATAACGAGATCAGCATTTTGTTAAATGGCGAAAAAATACTTTTGTACGCAGCGGGGATTGATGATCCGGCCTATATTATTCAAGAGTAAAGGATTGCAGCTAATTCAGCTTTAATTTAGACTATCAAAGAATTTATACTTACGCATTTATGCTGCCTGACTCCATTGAAAGATTGATTAACGAACTAGCTAAACTGCCTACTATTGGACGAAAAAGCTCCCAAAGGCTTGTTTTACACCTTTTACGCAAACAACAATCCGATTTAGACGAACTTGCAAACGCAGTTAGTCAGTTAAAAGAAAACCTTCGTTATTGCAATAAATGTTATAATTATAGCGAAAGAGATTTGTGCAATATTTGCGATGCGAGTAATCGCGATCCCGATTTAATTTGCGTTGTCGAAGATGTACTGGACATTTTAGCAATTGAAACAAGTGGCGAATATCGTGGACTTTATCATGTTCTACATGGCAAGCTGTCGCCATTGGATGGCGTTGGACCTAGTGATTTGAAAATTTTTGAACTTAAAGAAAGAATTAAGTCCGAAGATAATGTGGGATTTTGTGAAATAATTTTAGCAACTAGTACAAGTATGGAAGGCGAAGCTACTGCCAGCTACATTGCCGAACAGTTACGCGAACTTCCCGTAAAGGTTTCTCGGATTTCCCAAGGAATACCGATTGGGGGAGATCTTGATTATGCTGACACTTTAACATTAAGGCGCGCGCTACAGGGCAGGCAAAACTATTAATCCCACCCCTTAGAAGCTAGGTTAAACCCAATGGGCGATTAGATTGGTACAACTGGACTGTTAAGAAGTGTTAATGCTACTATCTGCTTTGCATGTAATTTAACTTTTTATGTTTATGCGAAAATTTAGTGCTGCATCTCTGCTTATTATAGCGGGCTTGCTTATTATTTCAGGCTGTCAAAAAAATACCGACACCACACAACCCGAAGAAGTTGTTGAACAAGAAGATGTAATGATGGAAGAAGTTATGGAACAAGATGAAATGGAGCAAGATGAAAAAGTTATGACGGAGGAAGTTATGGAACAAGAAGATACAGAAACATCTCAAGTAAAATCTGTAATGAACTTTACAGAATCTGCTTACAAAGCAGCAATTGCCAGCAAGAAAGATATCGTTTTGGATTTTCATGCTGACTGGTGCCCTGTGTGTGTTGCGAATGAACCAGTTTTGAATGAAGCCGTTTCCAAACTTTCTGATGATTCTAATGTTGTTGTTTTCAAAGTTAATTACGACGAATCTACAGATCTCAAAAAACAGTTTGGCATAACTTATCAATCAACTTTTGTAATGATTGTTGATGGCGACACAAACAACTTTTCTAAGTACAGTGGAGCACTTGATGCAAAAAAAGCTACTGATATCTTAACATTCTAATTAGCTTACTAACCTAATCATGACCGAACTTATTATTAGTTCATTTTTCGCTGGGGTTCTCACTATACTAGCGCCTTGTGTACTTCCGGTTTTGCCAATTATTATTGGCGGATCGGTTGCACAGCAAGATCGATGGCGTCCGTATATTATTATTGGGGCATTGGTGTTTGCGGTTGTGGCTTTTACGATTTTACTAAAGGTTTCTACAATTTTGATCGGCGTTTCTCCAGATATCTTAAAATATTTATCCGCAAGCTTGTTGTTACTAATTGGACTTAGTATGCTATTTCCGTTTCAATGGCAATTGATTGCTCATAAAATTGGACTAGGTAACTCTGCTGATCAATTTTTAACGGAGTCTAGTAAAGTTGGTGGCCGCGGTGGAGCTATTCTATCTGGTTTGGCACTAGGGCCTGTTTTCACAAGCTGTAGCCCAACATATGGTTTAATAATTGCAGCTGTTTTTCCAAAAAGCTTTTTTGAGGGACTTATTTTGCTGACTTCTTACGCAATTGGATTAGCATTGTTTATGTTAATTGTTGCACTATTAGGTCAAAAAATTATTAGCAAAGTTAAATGGGCAACTAACCCAACAGGTTGGTTCCGCCGATTCCTAGGTTTATTGTTTATTTTAATCGCTGTAGTTATAAGCTTTGGCTTAGACAAAAAGTTTGAGGCATACATACTTCAATCTGGTTACTACGATAATATTCTACAAATTGACCAAGGACTGGGTAAAAGTTTACAAAATTAGCTTGCGTCCGCCAATAATTTGCGAGTAGCATGTGGTTGATTTAATTAAAACACATGGTAAATACTACTACGCAAATGGCGGGCGTGGCGTTTTCTAGCTACACAATGAATGCGGCCGTACCACTTACGATTAATATTGAGGGAATGCATAGTGTTGCAGCATCGGAAACTGCTGCCGTGTTAATTAAGTCTGTTACAATTGAGGCAAGACTTGGTAATGAAGAGCCTTTTTATGCAACTTTACCCGGTGGCAACTCTTTGAATAGTGTGGGACTAAAAAATGAAGGCTACAAAACTTTCTTGCCATATCCAAACGAATTAAAAAAATACAACAAACCGATTTTCATAAGCATCTCTGGCTTTTCACCTGAAGAATACCGTGAAATGACCATGGCTTTTTCGGAAACAGATGTAGATTTTATTGAACTAAATCTATCTTGCCCAAACGCTCACGGAG
>CAYLRB010000036.1:0-9691 GCA_964386265.1 uncultured Candidatus Peribacteria bacterium
CTTTATTCCCTAGTTTAAGAATACGACTTGTCAATCAGTTCCATTTCTTCTATTATCTATAAACCGTAAACCCGTTTTTTATTATGTCAGCTTTGCAAGATATCATCGTTAAGGGTGCAAGACTTCATAATTTGAAGGATGTTAATGTACGAATACCCAAATACACACTTACTGTAATTACCGGCTTGTCTGGTTCTGGTAAGTCTACGCTCGCTTTTGACACAATCTATGCAGAAGGTCAGCGACGCTATGTAGAAAGTTTATCTACCTATGCGCGTCAGTTCTTGTCTTTGATGCAAAAACCAGAGGTTGATTCTATTGATGGTTTGTCGCCAGCAATTTCTATTGATCAGAAAACTGCACCTCGCAATCCGCGATCTACTGTAGGTACAGTTACCGAGATTTATGACTACCTAAGACTTTTATACGCAAAAGTTGGAACACCTCATTGTCCCGAGTGTGGAGAGACTATAAGTAGGCAAAGTGCAACGCAAATTGTCGATATTATTACTGATATGCCCGAAGGTAGACGTATTATGCTCCTGGCACCAGTTGTTAAAGGGCGCAAAGGATCGCACATTAGAGTTTTAGACAAAATCAAACAAGATGGGTTTGTGAGAGTAAGAATCGATGGAGAAATTTTAAGTGTTTTGGATTTACCACCACTTGATGAGAAAAAAGCTCATACAATTGAGATTGTTGTTGATCGTTTGGTTGTTAAAGATTTAAAGTCAGTAACTAAAAAATTGGCATCGGGTGAAGATGTTGGGCTTTCAAATCCTGATCGTTCTCGTTTGGCAGACTCTGTTGAGACTACTTTGCGTTATGGTGAGGGTGTTATGAGTGTAGTGGATTTTGAAACTAATGAAGAAAGAGTCTTTTCAGAGCATTTTGCTTGTGAAAAATGTGGTATCAGCATACCTGAAATCGAACCACGTAGTTTTTCTTTTAACAGTCCGCATGGTGCATGTTTAACTTGTCATGGTCTTGGTACAAAGCTAGAAGTTGATCCAGAGTTGGTTATTCCAAATACAGATCTGAGTCTAGAAGAAGGAGCAATTGCACCTTGGTCATTTTCACTTACAAATTTAGGTTGGTATAATGCAATTTTAGATGAAGTAGCTAAGGTATATGGTTTTTCAGTTAGCGTGCCGGTTAAACAGTTGTCGGAAGAATCTTTGAAGTTAGTAATGTACGGCACTGATGATCAAGAGTATCGTGTTAAAACAAAAGAAGGAAATGTTTATAAAACAAAGTATGAAGGGGTTGTGCCAAATCTTGAGCGAAGGTATTTAGAAACAGATTCTGACTATGTTCAGCGCAAAATTGAGGCTTACATGAGATTGTCTGAGTGCCCAGACTGTAAAGGTAATAGACTGCGGCGAGAAGTTCTGGCTGTAAAAATAGCTGACAAATCAATTATTGATGCAACAGCATTGTCGGTTGAAGAGGCTGTAGGTTTTTTTGATAGCCTAGGTTTAACTGAAACACAGCAGAAGATCGCACATCGTATTTTGCAGGAGATTAACAGTCGGTTGCAATTTTTAAGAGATGTAGGTTTGAATTACCTAACATTGAATCGTGCGGCCAACACTTTATCTGGTGGTGAAGCTCAGCGAATTAGATTGGCAACTCAGATTGGGTCAAAACTTTCTGGAGTATTATACGTTTTAGATGAGCCATCAATTGGGTTGCATCAAAATGATAATGAGAAATTGATTGGCACAATGAAAATGTTACGCGACCTTGGCAATACCGTAATTGTTGTAGAACACGACGTTGATACAATGCTTGAGGCAGATTATATTTTGGATATTGGTCCTGGTGCTGGTAAACATGGCGGAGAGATAGTTGCAGCAGGAACACCGCAAGAGATAATGGATAACCCAAACTCGGTAACTGGTCAGTATTTATCTGGTAGCCGAAAAATTGAAATTCCAAAAACAAGACGGAGAGGTAACGGCGAGTACATTAAGATCTTTGATGCTACAGAAAACAATCTTCAGCATGTTAATGTTGAATTGCCATTAGGTACATTTATTGGAGTGAGTGGGGTATCTGGTTCTGGTAAGTCAACTTTGATTAATGACATTTTAGTTAAAGCTGTAACTAAAGAAATCAGTCCGTTTGGTGGCAAAGAAAACCCAGGCAAGCACGGGAAAATTGAGGGTATCGAAAATATCGATAAAATGATCAATATTGATCAGTCTCCAATTGGTCGTACACCAAGATCAAATCCTGTTACTTACACGGGGATTTTTACTGAAATTCGTAAACTATTTTCCGAAACGCCTGAAGCGTTAGTGCGTGGGTATAAACTTGGTAGATTCAGTTTCAATACCAAGGGTGGGCGTTGTGAAGCTTGTACAGGTGACGGTCTTAAAAAAATTGAAATGCATTTCTTGCCAGATATTTATGTTCCTTGTGAGGAGTGTAAAGGTAAGAGGTATAATCGTGAAACATTAGAAGTGACTTATCGTGGAAAAAATATTGCGGATGTTTTGAGTATGACAGTAGAGGAGGCAATTGACTTTTTTGCAGCGATACCGCAAATAAAAGTTAAGCTACAGTCTTTACTTGATGTTGGTTTGAACTATGTTGAGCTTGGACAAACTGCTAATACACTTTCTGGCGGTGAAGCTCAGAGGATAAAGCTGGCTGCAGAACTTTCTAAACGTTCAACCGGTAGTACTTTGTATATATTGGATGAGCCAACAACAGGTTTGCACTTTGACGACGTTAAGCGATTATTGTCAGTTTTACAGCGCTTAGTTGATGCTGGAAATACAGTTATTACAATTGAGCATAACCTAGATGTAATTAAAACGGTTGATTACATTATTGATCTTGGTCCAGAAGGTGGAACCGGCGGTGGTCAAATAGTCGCCCATGGTACGCCAGAAAAAGTCGCCAAAACGCCTGGGTCTTATACAGGTAAATGGTTGGCAAAAATGTTAGGTTAATAATTTAAAAAGGCCTGCCGATCGGCAGGCCTTTTTTGAACACCTCTTGGTTACGGCACTACTTACATGTTTGCAAAATCTGCATAAACGTCAGTCATGTTCCAGTCTTCTGCAACAGACTTGTAAGTGATTTTTCCTTTGTGGGTGTTTAGTCCCATTGCAAAGTATTGATTACCTTTTAGAGCGTCTTCAACACCTTTTTCGCACATTTCCAATAAGAAAGGTAGAGTTGTTGATGTTAGTGCTTGGGTAGATTGGCGAGAAGCTTGCCCTGGCATGTTGGCTACACAGCAGTAAATTTTGCCTTCAAGTTCGTAGGTTGGTTCACTGTGAGAAGTAGCTTTTGCGCCCCAGATACATCCGCCTTGATCGATTGCTACATCAACGATTACTGATCCTGGTTTCATTGATTTTACATGTTCTTCGCTAACAACCATTGGACTTTTAGCGCCTACTACAAGAACAGCTCCAATTAGTACATCGGCGGATTTAACTGCTTCAGCAAAACTTTCTGGAGTTGAAACAGCTACATTAACATTACCAAAAAGATGTTCGCCCAAATATGCTTTTAGTTCTTGTTTTAATTCTTCAACGCGAGCAGGGTTGATATCGAAAATTGTAACTTTACCACCCATGCCAGCAGCAACTTTTGCTGATTTAGTACCAACAACACCACCACCTACGATTACAGTGTGAGGTGAATCAGCATTTTTGATTGATCCTAGAGTCATTCCGCGTCCATTGTACTTCTTTTGAAGGTATTGTGCTCCATATTGAACAGCTAAAACACCAGCAACTTCGCTCATTGGAGCTAAACAAGGTAAGCCACCTTTTTCGTCTGTAATAGTTTCGTAAGCAATGCCAGTAACATTTTGTTCAAGTAGTTTGTCGGTAAGAGACTTTGGTACACCAGATAAATGCAGGTAAGTGTACAATGTTTTTCCATTCAGAAGTTCTAGTAGGTGATATTCTGAAGGAATTGGTTCCTTAACTTTTACAAGGATATCGCAAGCTTTTACAACATCTTCGGCTGTGGCTAAAATTTCTGCGCCAGCCTCTCTGTAATCATCATCTGTAAAAGAGCTTCCTGTTCCTGCGGTTGCTTGTACAACTACGCGGACACCCATACTTGTAAGTTTACTTGCCCCGGCCGGAGTAACTCCAACGCGGTTTTCGTTATCTTTTATTTCTTTAATAGTTCCAACTGTAACCATAAAGTTTAGTTAAAAATTAGTTTACAATTCTGATTCTAACCAAAACTAACTACTTGTCACGGAGAATTTGAATTTTGACTAATCAAATGCGAGACTAAAGTTGATTTTAGTTGTAAAGAATCTTTTTAATTCAGTATTAGTTGTATAGTCATTATGTGTTGTTGAAATTTAAAACACTAAAATTTCTACAATAAAATGGACGCTTATTATGGCAATAGGAATGCACTTGACGGTGATCGCGCACTCACCTATTATTCTGGTGAGCATTTAATCACCACGGCAATGAATGAAGAATTATCACTACGTCAACAAGACGTCCTTGATTTTATTGAAAAATATCAGTTTGAGTTTGGTGCATCGCCAACTTTACGCGAAATGCGTGAACATTTAGGGGTTGCGTCCGATAATGCTGTTTTAAAACACTTAAGCGCATTGGTTAAAAAAGGTTATATAGAAAAAGACGATACACCGCGCGGAATCAAACTTTTAAACAGTGTTAAACAAAGGTTACAAAGTGCAACTTTTAATATTCCAGTATTAGGTTTTATACCAGCTGGTGGACCTATTGCGGCCTCGGAACATGTCGAGGATTACATAGCAATTGATATGAAAGATTTAAAGCTTCCGCAAAGTTGTTTTTGCTTAAAAGTTAAAGGTGAGAGTATGCTTAATGCTGGTATATTGGACGGCGATCTGGTTTTGGCTGATAGTAGTAAAACCCCTAAAAATGGTGATATTGTAGTAGCATTGGTTGATGGCGGTAACACGGTAAAAACCTATATTAACAAAGGCGGAA
The DNA here is from genome assembly GCA_964386265.1 of uncultured Candidatus Peribacteria bacterium. Taxonomy (GTDB): domain Bacteria; phylum Patescibacteriota; class Gracilibacteria; order UBA1369; family UM-FILTER-41-14; genus CAYLRB01. The sequence goes on from CAYLRB010000036.1 coordinate 4,974, forward strand.
AAACTTTCCTAAAAGCTGAAAATCCTGAATTTGACGACATTTATCCTGAGGAGCAGCTTGTAATACAGGGTGTTGTAGTTAAACTGCTACGAAACTATTAGGAGATTTTGCATAGTTGTTATCAGAAAAATTGAAACATTTGTCTGTTTGTTTCGTATGAAATAACAGGATTATTATAAATAAAAATTTACTCAAAAAGTTATGTTATTATATTTACACCTTCAAATTAGAAACGTTGGCAAAAGAAGTAGGACTGCTATTGAAGTGCATGAACGTCTTAGTGCGTTAGCAGCTTATCAGCGTCAGCATTACCGGCAAAAAAGTGGAAGAATTGTGATGAGTTAAAGATGGGTTGAATAAAAAATGTTGACAACAGTTGTGCTAAATAAGCAGATTTAGCTCAACTAGATTAAGACTCTACTAAAATCCTATTTCCAGTTTTTCCAAAATGGCTAAACTGGATACGCGATTAGCCGAAAGACCAAGTTCCATGACACAACAAAAACTAACTCCAATGATGGAGCAGTTCTACAGCATAAAAGAGAGGTATTCAGATTGTATTATTTTTTTTAGGCTAGGAGATTTTTACGAAATGTTTGATGAGGACGCTGTTGTAGCTTCGGGAATTTTGGATATCACACTCACGTCTCGTAATAAAGGTGCTGATCAGTTGCCAATGTGCGGGGTGCCATACCATAGCGCGGAAGGCTATATTCAGAAGTTGATTTTTCATGGCAAAAAAGTTGCCATTTGCGAGCAGACAAGTGATCCTAGTTTGCCTGGTTTAGTGACGCGAGATGTGGTTAGAATTGTTACGCCTGGTACAAATATTGATAATGTAAATAACGATGCATCTGTTGTAACAAGAGTTATTGCTTTGGTTGTTGAGCGAGGGAGTTTGGGGTTTTCATTTTCGGATTTAAGTACAGGTGAGTGGGTTTTGGATCAGACGAAATTGTCTGATCTTGCAGATGTATTGAGTAGAGTTAGGGCTAGTGAAGTTGTTTTGGAAAAGTCTTTGTATGAGCTGCCGGAGGTTTATCAAATTTTGAGCCAGAGTAAGGTTTTGGTTACTATTAAAAGCAATGTTAAGGAGTATGTTCAAGCATTGACTGTTCAACTTCAAACATCATCTTTAACAGCATTCGAGCTAGATGAGGATCATGATAAGCTTTCTTTGCAGGCTGCAGCAAATCTTTTGGCGTATTTGCAAGAGACTCAAAAGCGAAATTTGCCACATATGAATAGGATCAAGAAGCTGCGTCAGCAAGATTATTTGGTTTTGGATTCAACTACTATTTCTAATTTGGAGCTGTTTGTTACTCAGATTGATCAGCAAACTATAGGCTCTTTGTTTAAAGCAATTAATTTCTGTAGGACCAATGTGGGAGCCAGAATGCTAGCTAGCTGGATAACTTTCCCATTGAAATCTATTCATGAAATACAGGTTAGGCAAAAACTTGTTGAGAGTTTTTATCAGCAGTTTGGTCAGTCTGTTGAGTTGCAAAAGTTAATTAAGCAAACGGCGGATTTACAAAGATTAGCAGGCAGATGTTCTTTGAATTATGGGACGCCAAGAGATTTAGCCGCTATTAGGGATACTTTGGATTTGCTTCCACAGATTAAAAATCTATTGAGCGGTTTTAAGCGCGAAGAGCTAACTGCATTTGCTGATAAGTTGCCAGAGTTAACCGGCTTGAAAGATCTACTAAAGGAAGCGCTAACGGAAAATCCGCCTGCTAGCTCGCAAGACACAGGAATTGTGGCGTCGGGTTATGATGAGGTGGTTGATCAGTACAGATCTTTGCATCAAGATAGTAAAGCGGTGTTGGACAGATTTTTAGAGCAGGAAAAAGCAACAACTGGAATCGCTAATTTGAAGTTGGGGTACAACAAGGTCGTCGGTTATTTTTTGGAAGTTAGCCGAGGTAAATTAGAATCTGTGCCAGCTAATTATATTGTTAAGCAAACTTTAACCAACGCGCACCGCTACGTAACGCCAGAATTAAAAGATTACGAGGTGAAGCTTTTGGAGGCTGGACATGAGTTGCAGCGGCGTGAATTTGAGATTTTTCAAACTTTAGTTGCTTCAGTAGTTGAGCAGTTGGAGGATCTGAAAACAGTAGGAGAAATGATTGCAGTATTGGACTGTTATCTAGGGCTAGCTGAATTGGCCATCAAGCATAATTATAAAAAGCCAGAGCTTGTTGATGCTAAGGCAGGTTTAGAAATTGTTAATGGTCGGCATCCTGTAATTGAACAGCTTTTGATTGATCAAAAGTTTATTGCAAATGATGCATTCTTGGGCGGGAACAATGCACGGGTAAATGTAATTACCGGCCCGAACATGGGAGGTAAGTCTACGTATTTGCGGCAAACAGCGTTAATTGTTTTGTTGGCTCATATTGGGAGTTTTGTTCCGGCAGATGCGGCAAAAATACCTTTGACTAGTCGAATTTTTACACGCATAGGTGCTGGAGATAATTTAAGTAAAGGTCGCAGTACTTTTATGGTTGAAATGCAGGAGTTGGCAGTTATTTTGCGGCAGTCTGATGCAAATAGTCTTTTAATTATCGACGAAATTGGTCGTGGTACATCGACGTTTGATGGAATTAGTATTGCCTGGTCAACTTTAGAATGGATCCATAACAAGATTGGTGCCAAGTGTTTATTTTCAACGCATTATCATGAATTAATAAATGTGGCAGCTGATTTATCTGCTGCGGCAAACTATTCAATGGCGGTTCATCAAGAAAATAATCAAATAACTTTTTTACACAAAGTTCAACAAGGAGGTATGAACGATAGTTTTGGAATCCATGTGGCAGACTTGGCAGGTATACCAACGGAGGTCGTTGAAAGTGCAAAACAAAAATTAGAAATTTTAGAAGGCGGTGAAGTAATGCGAAAAATTGAAAGGTCGACTTTGATTAGACCAAAACGTAAAATAGATACTAATCAGCAAGATTTATTCTCAACACAAATATATGAAAATCCACAAGTTAAGTGATCACGTAATTAATCAAATCGCAGCCGGTGAGGTAGTGGAGCGGCCTGCTTCTGTAGTTAAAGAGTTGGTGGAAAACTCATTGGACGCTGGTGCAACCGAGATAACTGTCAATTTAGAAGAGGGTGGATTGGAGCTAATAGAGGTGATTGACAACGGAAGAGGAATTGAAAAAGCAGATTTTGCTTTGGTTTTTGAGCGACATGCAACGAGTAAAATTAACTCTCTGGAAGATCTGGAGGCGGTTGTGACAATGGGTTTTCGTGGCGAAGCCTTGGCCAGTATTGCTTCCGTAGCGCGAGTTGCAATCGTGTCGGCCGCTGTTGGATCGCAAGTTGCTTACAAAATTGAGCAAAATGGCATAAACGTATCTGATATTGAGGCGGTTAGCAGGGGTCAGGGGACAACAGTTAGTGTGTATAATTTGTTTAGTAATGTACCAGCACGTCATAAATATTTAAAAAAAGCACAAACTGAGTTTCAGCACGTACTTAAAACAGTGGCACAACTAGCCGCATGCTATCCAGAGGTTAGGATTGAGTTGAAAAATAATCGAGAAACTAAATTGCTTTATCCTGCCCAAGATTTAGCAGCAAGGAGTTTGCAACTTTTGGGCTTGCAGACACCCGATCAGCTTTTCCCTGTTTCGTATACAGCTCAGGATTTGCAAATTACGGGTTACATAGCTCAACCGCAGCACGCCGCTAAGCAAAGACAGAAGCAGTTTGTAGTTGTTAATCAGCGAGCTTTAAGTGTTCCATTTGTTGATAAGGCAATCAAGGAAGCCCTGCGGACAATTATTCCGCACGATCATTATCCGCTTTATGTTTTGCATCTTGAGCTCACACCGCAAGCAGTTGATATGAATGTGCATCCGCGTAAGCTAGAAGCCAGATTTGCTTATCAGCAGTTTGTTTATCAAAAAGTTTTAGCTGCAGTTAAGGCCGCAGCGGATAAGCACGTTCTTTCCGCTAAGTTAGAGTTTGGCAGTGCGGCCAATTTTTCACGCCCATACCCTGTTACTTCACTCTCGCCATCTTCTTACGTAAGTGAGCCACGGCAACAAAGAGCTTTTGCAGTGCCAAATCGACCAACCGTTAATCAGAGCTTGGCCTTTAATCAGGCTTTTAGCGGTGAAGTTAGCAAAGTGGAGGCAGCTGAGGAAGTTTCTTCTCTTAAGGCAATTGCTCAGTTGGATGAGGCATATATCTTGGCTGTTGAAGGCAAAAACTTGGTAATAGTTGATCAGCACGCCGCACACGAACGCATAATGTATGCTCGACTTCATGAATTGCGCGCACAAAGAACTGATTTAAGTACTGCACAACATTTGCTAACCCCGATTGAGTTAAATTTGACAGCTTTTGAAGCAACTGCTCTCGCAGATTTTATAGAAAACTTAAAAGAGTTAGGCTTTAATTTGCATTTGGAAAATTGTGTATTAACTGTGCAAACTTTGCCTAGTTGTTTTATTCAAAAAGATGACACCGTAGCTGTTATAAAGGGATTGGTAGCTGATCTGGCAGAGAACCACGATGATTTAATGCGCCTAACGGATTTACAAGCACGGATTGAAAGAGTTATTAACTATACCGCCTGCCGCAGCGCGATAAAATTCGGCCAAGCACTTAGTCTAAATGAGCAGCAAGCTTTATTAGACCAATTAGTCGCCGCCGAGATCAACTACAGTTGTCCGCACGGCCGCCCAACA
>CAYLRB010000037.1:0-2279 GCA_964386265.1 uncultured Candidatus Peribacteria bacterium
TAAGCAATAATATCACCCTTTTTAACAACATCACCTTCTTTAACTGCATTTTTACTATTATGACAATAGTTTGAATAATATGTCTCACCTTCAACATCATCATGTCTCAATACAACAGTTGATCCACAACCATCATTCCGTTCGATACTTTTAACAACCTGTCCATTAGCTATGGCACAAATTGGCGTACCTACAGGTTGAATAATATCATCTGCCAAATGGCTGCCATCTTGCATTGGACTAGCATAGCTCGCCATATATGGCACTGAATACAATCTTAAACTTTCTGAATCAGCTGTACCAGCACGCAAAGCGTTATAATCGTATTTCAACTGCGGCACTTTAGCGCTATCGGGTATTTGATCCCAAGACATTCCTCTATACTGTCCATAAAGCTCTTTAGGGCTCACAATACCTTTACAAAAAGGGACTACAGTTCCATCAAATTTAAGTTGGCCACCAGACAAAAGATTAGTTTGCAAAAGCCAACCGAGTGGAAAAGTATTTAGTAGCAAAACAAGTAGAATAGTTATTCCAACCCACTTAATTGACTTAGCATTAATATATCCCTTTAATTTGCTGATTTTCCCTTTTTTTATACTCTCTGTGAGCCCAAATGTATGCATATGACTTAAAAATAGTTAACTTTTAAGTATATCAGAAATTCGTTATAAAAACAATAGACTCACAAAAGCTGTTTATGAGATACTTAAATTAAGACTTTTTATTTACAATTAAATAGAAAATGACACTTGTTTCATTAACTGATCTAAAAGAATTTAGCAAAAAAATACCTTTACCAGCAGGTATACTGTTGTTAAAAGGCGATCTTGGGAGCGGAAAAACAACTTTCACAAAAACTTTGCTAACAAACCTTAAAATTAGCGAAGAACTAGTTAATAGCCCTACCTTTAGCTTAATCCAAGAATATAATGCTGAAAACGGCCTTAAAATTTACCATTTAGACCTTTACAGGCTAAAAAACCAACAAGAGCTACAAAGCATAGGTATTGAAGATATTTTAGCAGAATCCGATAAAGCACTAATTATAATCGAGTGGCCGGAAATTCTAGGCGAATTAAGCTATAACCATCTCCTCATTGAATTTGAGCATACTAGCAAAGCCGAATTCAGGGAAATCAAACTTAAGCAGGTTTTGAAGCAATAGTATTTGTGTTGCCTCTTCAAAATAACCAACTGTTGTTGTTGAATTCTTAGCGACCAACTTTTCATTTAGCTGAAATGTACTTACAACTTCCATTGTTGACTTATCATAAACTCCAGTAACATCTATTTCATATCCAAGTGCTCTTAAAGCTAATTGCAGCTTAGTTACATCATCACCCACAGCTCCCAAACCAATTTTCCTAGTTGGAACGTCAGTTAAGAAAATTTCGCGTCTCAAAGGTACAATCGCGCCATTTTCAACAACCTCAGCCATAACTAGTGGCGTTGCCTGCGAATCTGGCTCATCAATAACAACTTGTTTAAAAACTTTGTAAGCTTCTGCTATCTCTTTTTGGACTGCTACTTTATCGACTTCAGTAGATTTTACCGCAATGTCAGCTACAGCACTATTTAGTGGCTTATCCGCAACCTTTAGGCTTGCTAAGTTTGCTGCATCTCCACCACAAATTTTAACAATAACTGTCCTTTTACCCAACTGTAGAGCCTTATTTAAACCATCATCACCATATCCTGTCCAAACATCAAAACGCGGCACCCCACCATAAACTTTAATCGCACCACCGCGATCGGCAACTACGCTACCACCACCCAAACCGTTGCCAAGATCAGGCAAAATAATTTGAGTTCCAAACGGATACGAACCTGGCGCAGCCAAAACACCTGGGCCAACTTTTTGCCCACTTGCTGTAGTATCATCACCATTCATCCTGCTATCTCCTGCAAAAGAACCAGAAGAATAACGAGCTTGATTTGCCACCGGAGTATAATAACCAGTTAACTGTGCTGTAGCATCATAACATTCACTAGCCACAACATCACCAATATTAAAACCAAAAACACTAAACAACAAAAGACAAAGCCCTTGCGCAACTCTTTTCATATAGCTAACTTAAATCGAAATTATAAAACTTCCCGACCTTTTTACAAGATATAGCCAAAAAAGTCAATTGTTTCTTGGTAGAGACACTTTAACCAAATATTGTATACTTATTGCAGAATAGGCACAAAATAGCCAAAAAGCGCAACAAAAATCGGCCGAGCATATTCAGATGTATAATAATTTAAATACGTTACCGTTGAGGCCATCGGCC
>CAYLRB010000037.1:2379-7800 GCA_964386265.1 uncultured Candidatus Peribacteria bacterium
ATAAGGATTCAAAGGAATAATACTAAATGGTCGACTTGGCTGTGTGTCGATACTTAACTTCATCACTGCTTTAAACTTATCTATATTAATTAGATCTTGATCAGAAAACACTGGTGCCATCTCTTTAGACATATATTCTGCATCTTGAGCACCAATCTTATAACACATCATTGATCCCACATTACCAAACACGGCGTTTTTGATTTTATCATCACCCTTTTCTCCAGTTAATTGGCTAATGTACTGATGCGCTAGATTTAAACTAAGGCGGTATTTACGTGCCTCAGAGAGAATAGACTCAATACTATCTGTAATGTAATTCTGGAACTCATCTATATATAAATAGAAATCTTTACGCTGCTCTTTAGCCATTTTTTGCCGTCTCAAAGCGGCCATCTGAATTTTAGACACAATTATCAAACCAAGTAATTTAGCATTAATGTCACCAGTAAGACCTTTGGAAAGGTTCATTAACAAAATTTTACCTTCTTGCATTACCTCACTAAAATCAAACGAAGATTTAGACTGCCCAATAATGTTACGCATCATTGAATTTGTAATGAAAGCACCAAATTTAGCTGCAAAGTAGGGGATCATTTCCTGTTTCTCTCGTGCTCCAGTTTGCGCCATCTGATTCACCCAAAACGATCTCACAATAGGGTTCGTAACCTTTTCAACTTTTAAACGCTGAAATTCATCATCAGTAAATAAACGTACAATATCAGTCAAACAGCCACCATCTGGATCTTCCATCAAAGTTAAACAACCATTACGGAAATAATCTTGAATTCTCGGCCCAAAAATCTCTTCATTAAACAGCTTGATCATAATATTCATCGCATCCAAAGCTACTAGATCACGTTCTTCCGGCGAATCAGCTTCAAGTAAATTCAAGCCCATAGGTCGATCCAAATCTGCAGGACTAAAGTAGATAACATCATCAGCTCTCTCACGAGGAATAAACGGCAATAGGTCATCAACTAGTGAACCATGCGGATCTACAACACAAACTCCATGGCCAAGCTGAAAATCTTGCCGGATCATAGTTTGAAAAATCGAAGACTTACCTGTACCGGTTTGCCCAATAACATAAAAGTGGCGGAACCTATCTTCGTTTTTCATTCTTATCTCCGTTTTTACACCACGATAAATATTATGACCGAGTAAAATTCCATCATCTGGCAAATTATCTGGTGGTGGTGCAACCTTATAGTTTTGCCAAGCAATACCTGGAGACTGGTTATAGCGAGAGTTTGGCAAATGAAACAAAGAAGTAAGCTCCAAAGAGGAAAGAATCATTTTAGGTTGCGAACGTTTATGCCGAAGAGGCATACCAAATTTCCTCAAGACATAGTCATAAACACATTGCTCAACGTTATGATACTTAGTTGACCGAAAACCATTACCGTTCGGATAACTAAACTGAGTAAATGAAGCCACAATATCTTTAAGCATCTGTGTTGCTTCTTGTTTAGAATTCGCAGATGTGACAACACGAATAACCGTCTCGAAACCAACTCGTGAGTTTTTCTCTTCCATTGCTTTAATCTCTTCCTCAGCAATCTGTGTTAAACGATCAGTAACCGGCGCATCAGGATTTTCTTGCAAAGCTGAATCAGGATTAAAAAACAAATCAAAAATACCCCTAATCCACTTAATTGGATTAAACCAACTCTTTTTACCATCTTTTTGATTCAATTTTTCTTTCGCCAATGACCTTCCTTGCTCTTGCCAACTGTTTGCAACAGGTCGAATCATAATTTGCAAAGCCGCGCCAGAATCTTCATCAATTTTAGAAAACGCATTCGCAATATTATTAAGAGGATCAATATTCAAATAATCATAAGTTCTAAATGGATTTTCAAAACTCTGCGCCAAATTTACATACGTCGCATGTACTTCTGAATCCGGCTTAAAAATAGTGTAATCAGGAACTTCTTCCAAAAACACATCTGGGTAATAACTTGTTAAAAGCTTTTCAACCCGATCACTCAATGCTGCCGGCACTACCAAGAAAAAATGTATTTGCCCTTCTACAAAAGCATACTCCAAGGAAAAAAAATCTTCGCCTTTAAACTTAGACTTCATATCTCCATCAAAGAAGCTGTATAGAGCCTCGTAAAACTGTGTCATAACACCTAAAGACTCCTTAAAATCTTTTGCTCCAGACATAGCATCAGACTCACGCTCACGATCTTCTTTTGAATCCTTTTTAGGTATTGCAATACGCAAAAACGTCATCTCATAACTTCTACGCTTATCAAATTGACCCTTTAAATAATGCTGCAAAAATTTAACAGCCAAAAATCCAAGGAAAATTATTAAACCTAAAAACAAAATCAATTGCACTATTTGCATAATATTCAAAAAGAAAGCGGTGTAATTTTATGTCAACAAGCTACAAAAATGAAGAGTATAAACAAAAGCATCTTGACGTCTTTTTAAAATAACCTCTAGGTCGATCAACTAATGAATCAACCTAAACGCTACTTTTTAAACAACTCTACTGCTCTACAGTTTTAATATTCATCTCTGCAACCTGCTCGGCCGGCATCTCTGAAGGCGCACCAAGAAGTAAATCGCGTGCTTTCTGATCTTTTGGAAAGGCAATTACTTCACGGATATTTGGCTCACCACAGAAAAGCATCACTAAACGATCTAAGCCCCATGCAATTCCACCATGCGGTGGCGCTCCAAATTGGAAAGCTTTCAACATATGACCAAATCGTTTTTCCGCATCTGCATCAGAAATACCAAGAGTTTTAAATATTTTGGCTTGTAATCCCTGATCGTGAATACGAATTGAACCTCCACCAACTTCATTACCATTTAACACGAAATCATATGCTCTAGCTTTAACTTTTGCGGGATCTGTATCTAATAGCTCAAGGTCTGCCAACTGTGGACTTGTAAATGGATGATGCGCAGCTTGGAATCCAAAAACTTCATCAACTTCAAACATTGGAAAATCTGTCACCCAACAAAAGGCATACAGATCCTGATTCATTAAATTTTGCTTGCGTGCAACAGCCAATCTTACTTGACCAAGCGCATTACAAGCAACTTCAAACTTGTCAGCAGTAAAAAATACGGCATCTCCTTCCTGCAAATTAACAGCTTCTACTACAGCTTTTTGCTCTGTTTCGGATAAAAATTTCCAAATAGGGGATTTATATTCACCAGCTTCACAAACAATATAGGCCAACCCTTTAGCATGGTAAACTTTCGCAACTTCAGTTAATTCATCTATATCTTTGCGGCTAAAAGAAGCAGCGTTTGGAACTTTCAACGCTTTAATGCACATTTCTGGATCTTGCGCAGCATTTTTAAACACTTGGAATTCAGTGTTTTTAAACACTTCAGTTACATCTTGCAGCAAAAGATCAAATCTCAAGTCTGGCTTATCTGAACCGTAATTATTCATAGCTTCTTCCCAAGTTAATCGAGGAAACGGTTCTTGCTTAATTCTCATGTGTGGTTGGAATTTTTTCACCAAGTGAATCATCAACTTCTCATTTATATCCATAATGTCAGCCTCTTCAATAAAAGACATTTCCATATCCAACTGTGTAAACTCAGGCTGTCTGTCACCTCGCTGATCTTCATCTCTAAAACAACGAGCAATTTGAAAATAGCGATCAAAACCAGAAACCATCAACAGTTGCTTTAACTGCTGAGGAGATTGCGGAAGAACATAAAATTTACCCGCATAAAGACGAGATGGAACCATGTATTCTCGACTTCCTTCGGGTGTTCCTTTAATTAAAATTGGTGTTTCAATTTCCATGAACGACTCTTTGTCCATGAACTGTCGAATTTCACGAATAACCTCATAACGCATTTTAATATTGCGCTGCATTCGCTCGCGACGAAGATCTAGGTAGCGGTAATTCAAACGAGCCTCTTCACCGATCTCTTTATCTGAATCAATTTCAAATGGTGGAGTAATTGCGGTATTCAAAATTGTTAACTCCAAAACCTCTAACTCGATTTCACCAGTTGAAATGTTTTTATTTACCATACCTTCCGGTCGGCGTCTTACTTTACCTTTAATCTTAACAACAAACTCACTACGCAGCTTTTGCGCTTCTTCATGTGCTGCACTTGCCAATTCAGGATCACAAACTATTTGAGTAAGACCGTATCTATCACGAAGATCAACGAAAATTAGACCACCATGATCTCTACGTCTATGTACCCAACCAGCTAAATTTACTTCTTTATCAACATCACTTGCTGTTAATTGCCCACACGTATGCGTTCTTAACATATGAAAAACTTACAATTTATTAATTCGCCTGCTAGATTAGCAAATTAACTCAGTTTGGCAAACAGAAAGCTTAAATAATAAGATTTACTTAGGACAAGCAAGAGTGTTCAAAAAGTAGTAGATAGTAGGCAACAGGCAAAAAGTAAAGCGAGACGTACTATGAAGTACGATGAGCTGCTCTTTGCCTGTTAACAATATTCGCACGAAGGAGCGAAATTTGCGATCCCTCGCGCGCAAGCGCGAACCTAGATGCTGATTTTTCAACACTTTGCTTAAAGTTTCAAAGCATTATGCAAATCAGCTTCAAGCTCACTTGTTAAATTCACACCTTGTTTTAAACGTAATTTTTGTAGTTGTCCATCCGCGCCCTCAATGCTCAGTTCAACAGGAACATTGCCTGGATTGTTTTTTATCAATTCTTTAACTGACATTAATTTATCCTGAGGCAAGCTTTTATTAATAAGCAAACTAAAAACAAAGTTAGAATCTCTAGTTGGTTTCCCTTCAGATTCAACTAACAACGGCTCATCAACTAAAACATCTGAATTTTCTGTATCTAAATTTTCAACTTCTGGCTCTTCTTCAGGAATAAAAATCTCTGTAGGATCATAAAACCCTTTGCTCACAGCTTCATTTTTAAATTGATCCAAATTCACCCCTTTAACTTCATTAACTATGATTTGCAAATCACGCCTAGACTCAATTTTACCTTTAATTTTTACAAACTTATCTGCAACAATTTGTCCAGCGATTTGCGCGTAAATCCTTGGAAACGCAACCGCCTCTATTTTTCCTGACGGGTCCTCGATCTCAAAACTAGCCATAGCATCACCACCTTTAGTAACTATTGACCTTATCGCTCCTAATAAACCATATAATGTTACTTCTTCTCCAACTCTTTTTGAATTAATTTCATAAACCAAGGGAGCTCCCATTTTCTTAATATATTTACCCAACCCCTCAAGTGGGTGTTTTGAAACGTAAACCCCCAAATATTCCTTTTCCCATTTTAAAAGCTGAAATTCTTGCTGAGGAGGGACTTTTGGCAAATCTAAATATGATTCTTGAACAACAAGTTCCTCACCATCAACCATCACACCAAATATGTCCATTTGACCATGCAAACCTTGCTTTTGCTGCTGTTTCGCATA
>CAYLRB010000037.1:7900-9515 GCA_964386265.1 uncultured Candidatus Peribacteria bacterium
GGTGGCAAAACTGAAACATTCATTAATTTACATTCATTCAAGTCAATTATTAAACGATCAGTATTTTCTTGATCAGCAATTAATAGAGCTGCCATGAATTCGGTAGGATAAAGTGCTTTTAAATAGGCTGTTTGATAAGCAATCATCGCATAACATGCTGCATGCGCCTTGTTAAATCCATATCCAGCAAACGGCTCAATGACTTCCACAAAAACTTTGTCAGCAAATTTATCATCATGCCCTTGGTTAACTGCACCTTCAACAAATTTATTTTTCTGCTCAGCTAACAAAGTTGGATCTTTTTTACCAACAGCTTTCCTTAACAAATCAGCTTCACCTAATGAAAATCCTGCAAAATTTTTCGCAATCTCCAAAAGCTGCTCTTGATATACACAAACACCATATGTTTCACGCAAAATTGGTTCAAAACTTGGATCCATATACTTAATCTTATCCGCATCATGCTTACCTTTAATGTAGTCCGGAATGTAGTCCATTGGCCCTGGCCTATACAGAGCATTCATAGCAATGATATCTGCAATCTCTGTTGGTTTAAGCTGCTTTAAGTACCTCTTCATACCAGCAGACTCTAGCTGAAAAATACCAGTTGTTTTACCTTCTGTTAACAGAGCAAACACTAACTGTTCATCATGCGGTATCTGACTCAAATCAATATCCACTTTATGACGTGCTTTAATAAACTTTAAGCACGTCTCCATTATTGTTAGGTTTCTAAGCCCCAAAAAGTCCATTTTAAGCAAGCCGATCTCTTCTAGTGGCTTCATTGAATACTGAGTAATGATCGTATCATCCTTGCCAGAAGCATATTGCAGTGGCGTAAAATCAGTTAAGGGAATTTCAGAAATAACAACAGCACAAGCATGCGTACCAGCATGCCTAACCGTTCCCTCCAACTTCATAGCATTATCTAGCAATGCTTTTGCCCGCGGATTACTTTCATACTCTTGCTTAAGCTCAGAGTAGTTTTTAACAGACTCTTCCAATGGTGCATGTTTACCCAAAACTGGTGCAGGCATTTTTTTTGCAAGTGCATCAACTTCACTATATGGATAACCCATAGCTCGTCCCACATCTCTTACTGCCGCCTTTGCCGCCATAGTACCAAATGTAATTACTTGTGCTGCATTAAACTCACCGTACTTATTTTTAACATAACTTATCACTTCATCACGACGATGATCAGCAAAATCTATATCAATATCAGGCATAGAAACACGCTCGGGATTCAAAAAGCGTTCAAACAACAAACCATATGCTAACGGATCAAGTGAAGTGATTCCTAAAGTGTAAGCAATAATTGCACCTGCCGCTGACCCACGACCCGGACCTACCACTATCCCGGAATCTTTCGCGAATTTAACTAAATCGTGAACGATCAAGAAGTAATCAGCAAATCCCATTTTTTCAATAACACCAAGCTCATATAATAAACGAATTTCGGCATTTTTATACTTTTCAGCATCCAAATATAACTTTTTTAAACCCGTATAACATAGCTCTTTTAAATACTCCATTGCTGGTACGCCATCAGGAGTAGGAAATCTTGGCAAAAGATTTTGACCTAGATCAAGTTTTAAATTGACCTTTTCAGCTA
>CAYLRB010000038.1:0-9301 GCA_964386265.1 uncultured Candidatus Peribacteria bacterium
GCAGTTCAGATGCTGCATTGGTTAAGGCTAGTCTAAATTTGCGTAGTTCAGGGGAAGCGGTTAGGACTGGGTCGTTGGTGTAGAAGCTGTTGTAGGCTTGTGCTAGTTCAAATAGTCTTTCGGAAATGTAGTGAGGTCGGCAATCTTGGGCGGCTGCCACTATTGATTCTGGGAATTTTGGTAACAGCTTGAGTAAAACTCGCTCATGACTAGTCAAAGTTTCAGGTGTTCCAAAGTCGGAAAATTCCATTGGCGCAAGGTTATCTAACCCGGCTTCGCGCAAGATTTTGTGGGCTCGGGCGTAGGTGTATTGTAGGTAGGCGGCTGAGTTACCTTGGAGGTTAACGGCTTTATCCCAAGCAAAAACAATGTTAGTGGTTCTGTTTTGAGATAGGATTGCATATTTTACACATGCACTGCCTACAGTGTCGGCAATTTGCATTTGTTCTGCGTCAGGCAAGTCGGGATTTTTCTCTTTGATGATTGTAGAAACGCGTTGGATTGCTTCGTGTACCAGCTGGTCTAACAAGATAATGTTCCCCTTTCTGGTGCTCATTTGGCCATCGGCAAAGCTCATGCGTCCATAAACAATGTGCTGTAGTTTTGTATGTTCAGGGTTGTAAAGCTTCATACGGTCTACAATGCTGAAGATCTGCTGAAAATGTAGGGTTTGAGCCACATCTACCACGTAAAGAATACGTGCAGGTTGCCATCTGTTTACACGGTATCTTACCGTCGCCAGATCGCGGGTTATGTAAACGGTTGCCCCGTCGGAACGCTTGATTATTGTGGTTGGATAACCTTCTTGATTGAATTCGGCAATGATTGCTCCACCTTCACCTTGGCTAAAAACTTTTGTTTCTAAACCTGTTTCTACAATGTCGTCCATTTGATCACTGTAAAAACTTTCGCCGATTGTATGGTCGAAATGCACACCACCAAGTAAGTCATAGGTTTTTTGGACATCTTGCATGCTGTAATCTACTACTTTGCGCCAAATTTCGGTATTTTCTTGATCTCCGTCTTCTAGTTTTTTAAATTCCGTTCTAGCTAAGTCTTCAATTTCCGGTGTCTCTTCGGCTTGATTATGAAACCCCACATACAATTTAAGTAGCTCGTTAATTGGATCTTGCTCAATTACTGACCAATCACCCCAATTTTTGACAGCATAGATAAGTTTACCAAACTGACTTCCCCAGTCACCAATGTGATTGATTGTGACTACGTTGTAGCCTAAATATTTGTGGATATTTGCTAATGACTGACCGATAACTGTTCCCAGTAAGTGATGAACTCCTAACGGTTTGGCTACGTTAGGATCGGAATACTCCAAGATAATCGGCTGAGTTGTTGAAGGTGTCGGAATTCTATAACCAGCGGTATTTGCCAGATAATTTTTCAACTCTTTAGCCAAAAATTCATCGCTTAACGTAAGATTTATAAAACCGGGACCTGCTACTGAAACTGACATTTGCTGAGGATCGATTTGCAATTTGGCAACAATTTCTTCCGCTACTTCACGAGGATTTTTATTTTGCTCCTTGCCTATTTTAAGGGCAATTGCCGTAGCATAATCACCGTGTTCAGGGTCACGAGGATATTCTAAGGCAGTTAAACTTTCTGCTTCGGGTATCGCCTGTTTGATTAGCTCAGCGAGCTCATATTTAAGCATTGATGTATGTTAGCCATTTTTCGTACTGTGGTAACCCTCCTCTAATTGCTTTCAAGTAGGTCTCTTTAATTTGTGTAGTTATTGGCCCCATTTTGCCGTCGGCAATTTGCTTACGATCTAGCGTTCCGATTGCTGTAACTTCAGCTGCTGTTCCTGTAAAGAAAGCTTCATCCGCTCCCCAAGCATCTTCTGGTTTTAAAACTTTTTCTTCTACTGTATAACCCAAGTCACGCGCGACTTCCATAATTGAGCTGCGTGTAATACCAGCTAAAATATTTCCAAGTGGCGGTGTGTAGATCACACCATTTTTTACAATGAAGAAGTTTTCACCCGGACCTTCTGCAATGTTTCCTTCGTAATCCAAAAACAGTGCTTCATGGAAATACTCATCTTTAGCGATTTCCAAACAAGCCATGATTGAATTAACATAGTGGCCGGAAATTTTAGCATCTGTTACACCTGTTTTTGGGTGAATTCTAATAAAATCTGAGATTTTTACATTTACAACATCAACAGGAAGATATTTACCCCATGGCCAACAAGCGATAACTGCATCAATAGGAGCACCGATTGGATTAAGTCCCATTTTTCCGTAACCGTAATAAAAAATTGGGCGGATATAGCAAGCTTCAACTTCGTTTTCTCTAACCACTTTTTTTGTTGCCTCATTGATTTCCTCTTTGCTGTATGGCACTTCCATGCCGATTACTTTTGCTGAGTAAAATAAACGATCAGTATGTTCTTGTAGCCGGAAAATTGCTGTACCTTTTGGTGTTTCATATGCCCTAACACCCTCGAATGCAGCTGCACCGTAATGCAAAGTATGTGTTAACACGTGGGTCATTGCTTGTTCCCAGGGTAACATTTCGCCATTTTTCCAGATGAATTTTGTAGTTTCCATTTTGATTTGTTTAAAGAATTAATTTAAACGGATTCCTGATCCTTATAGTAGAGAATGTTGTAGCCTTTTTCAAATGCTTCTATAGATGCCACAATAATATCTGGTGATGTTGCTGAAGCATTAACCTCTGTACCTTTTTTAGATTTCAATCCCATTCTTACTTCTACAACTGCGTCTGTACCTCCAGTTTTTATTTCAACATTGTAAGTTGTAAGACTAACGCCCAATTTATCTTGTTGAGCAATCGCCTGATTAGCCGCATTTATTAAAGCATCAACTGGCCCCGTACCTTCTGCCTCTGCTTCTAATTTATGCTCTTTGTATGCTGCAAACACTTTTGCAACTGGCTTGGCATGACGTGTCATATCGATCTTATAATCGTCTACTACAAAAACTCGCTTGTGCCCTGTAAACTCTTTTAGGACATTTTCTACGATATATTGCAGATCGGCCTTTTTCATTTTGTTAGTTTTTTCATGGAAAGCGCGGATCTCTTTTTCAACTTCAAGTAATTTCGCACCAGCTAGCTGCAAATTAAACTCATCTTTAATAATTTTTGACAGTTCTCCGGAATTTGGCATATTTTCTTCCCACAACATTGTGGCTTTGCCTGAAACTGAGACGGCTCGGATTTCGTACAACTTATTCTCTAAGTAATTGTTAATTTCGCTATCAACAGGCTCTAAGACTGGTGGATCAGGCATAATTGCAGTTGCAGATTTTGGATCTTTTAAGCCAATTCCCGTTGCGATACAAACAACCACATCATCTTCTTTTATCACTCCCCGCTCAATCAGTTTTGGTAAACAAGCAATTGGCAAGGCAGAACTTGGCTCTACGAACAAAGACTCCTCACTAGCCAAAGCTTTTTCCGCTTCTAAAATTGCAATTTCAGCGGCAGATTCAGCATCTCCATTTGAATCATAAAGTGCATTCAAAGCTTTTATGTCATCTAATGGTTTACCAATACCAACGGCCGAAGCTACTGAAGCCGGCTTTTCTACCTCTACATAATGTTTTTGCCCTTTTCTAAAAGCTTCCACAATCGTTGGAACTGTATCTGGCTGAACAGCTATCATGCGAGGAACTTTATCAACTATTCCTAAAAGTTTTAACTCCCAAAACCCTTTCCAAATCGCAGCAATATTTGTCCCACAGCCTACTGGAACAAGCACAAAGTCCGGCACTTTCCAGAACAACTGCTCAACAATCTCATACGAACATGACTTTTGTCCTTCCGAACGGAACACATAGTCACCAGCCAAATAGAAATTATTATTCTTAGCCATATTTTCAGCAAGCACACAGCAGTCCGCATAAGTCCCGCGAATTTGCAAAATCCGCGCTCCATAAATCAAACTTTGCGCCAACTTACCAACTGGTGTCCCTTCAGGGACGAGAACATAGCAAGGAATTTTTGCGATTGCTGCATAAGCCGAAACCGAAGCAGCCATATTACCGGTAGAAGCACAACAAATAGCTTTAGCTCCAAGTTCAATTGCTTTTGTAATTTCTACCAAAGACCCACGATCCTTAAACACACCGGTTGGATTTGCACCTTCGTTTTTAATATATAAATTTTTCAAACCAAGGTTTTTACCAAGATTTTTAGCGTGATGCAGTGGCGTACCGCCTTCACTCAAACTTACAACTTTGCTTAAATCTTCTAGCGGATAAAAATTAACATATTTACTAGCTGAAATCGGAGAATGTCTCAGCGCATGATAATTTAATTTTGATTTAATATAATCGTAGTCGAAAACAACATCGAGTGCGGCGTTACACTCTAAACAACTTGTCGCTGTTTGTTCTTCAGTAAAAACTTTTGCACAAGAGACGCATTGCAAAGTGTAACGTCGATCACTCTGCTTGCTCTTTAAACTAGAGGCTTCCATAAAAATAAGTAGATTTGACAAACAGGAACAAGCCTAAACAAAAGCCGTTGCGAATGCAACGGCTTTTGTAGGTTACTTTTGATGTTTTACGTATTCCTAAGCGTTGGGGAATTGCTGCACCTGTGCTTGAGGATCTTGTGGTTCTACACCTGGCAACTCATAAGTTGGCATCTGTGCATCTTGCGGTGCTGGTTCAAAAACAGTTGTGTTGTCTGACATAACCGGCTGCGCCATCACAGGATCAACTTGATTTACAACTGGCTCTGGTGCGGCTACAACTGGCTGCTCAAATGTCATACTAGCCATTGGATCAGGCATAGCAGCTGCTACAGGAGCTGCTTGCTGCATATACTCTGCAAAACTTGGCATTTGTGGTGCTACATCAACATGCGAAACTTCTGGTGGCAGCTCAGGTGGCAAACCCATGTCAGCCAATTGCGGCTCTTGTAATTCAGGCTGACCGGCAAATTCCGCAACAACCACAGGCTGCTGCTCAGGCATCATTGGAGCTTCCATTGTAGGTGACGGCATTACAGGTTCAGCAGCAGTCATTGTTTCAATAGCTGGCTGTGGCTGTACCATAGACTCCGCCTGAATTTCTGGCTGCACTTCCATGATAGGCTCTGCAACTGGTACTACTGGTTCCGGCTGTACCACCGGCTGAACTTCAACAGGGGCTTGCTCTACAGGCGCCATAAACATTGGATGAACAGCTTCCGGCTGAGGTTCTGGTTCAACCAATGGCTCTAGATCAGGTTCATTGTTATCAAATTCATCAAACTGTGTTTCGTCTTCAATTATTGGCTCAATTACCGGCTCTGCAACTGGCACTACAGGTTCTACTGGTGCAGCAGTCATATTTTCTGCAACTACCCCCGCCATAGCTCCCACAATTTGTGGTTGGCCACCAGTTAATCTAACTTGTTGTTGAGCTCGAATATATTCCAGTACTTTTTCGACTACCGTTCCGAAATTTTCACTAGCGGTTGCCCCAGCTGCGCGACGATGACCACCACCGCCAAACTGTTGAGCAATTGCACTAGCATTAATCTCATCTGTTGTTGTGCGAATACTAACGTGCGATTGACCATCTTTTAACTCCTTAAACAAGACTACAACTTCGGCCTCTGGTGCGTTAGAAAGTAGCTCATCAATAATATCTCCAATATCTGTCTCTTTACTGTTTGTTTCAGCAAAATCAGCTTGTGTCACAGTCGACCAAACTAAACGATGCTGATAATCGGTCTGAATGTTAGATAATATTCGCCCCCACAACCTTAAAGCATGCAACTCTTTGGTTTTATAGACATGACGAATAATCTCTTGCTGACGAGCACCAAGACCAATCAGAAGAGCAGCAGTATCAAAAGCTTCTGGCGTGGCATTAGCGTTTTGGAAACTACCGGTATCTGTAATAATCCCCGCCAAAAGTACAGTAGCAATATCGCTATCGATAATACTGATATCGTATGCCTGAAAAAGTTCGGTCAACATTAATGTTGTTGATGCCGATTGAGGCGCTACCAGATTTATCGATCCAAACATTGGATTCGACGGATGATGATCAATATTCAAAACAGGAACCTTAGTAAACAGTTCACGATTCTCTTCATAAACTTTGCCTAACTGGCTCAAATCAGCAGTATCGACCGTAATAATTAAATCAAAACGACTAGCCTCTTGATTAATCATCACATTTTCCGCCTTATAATGGCCACT
The DNA here is from genome assembly GCA_964386265.1 of uncultured Candidatus Peribacteria bacterium. Taxonomy (GTDB): domain Bacteria; phylum Patescibacteriota; class Gracilibacteria; order UBA1369; family UM-FILTER-41-14; genus CAYLRB01. The sequence goes on from CAYLRB010000038.1 coordinate 6,188, forward strand.
TTGTGGTGTTACATAAATATTAACTTTGTTTTCAACAACATCGTATTTTAGGTTTTTAAACCCCGACTGACTGATATCTAAGGTGATAATAAAATCTTGCCCCAAATTCTCGTACCCCGATTCAATCTGATTGATATCTGGCAAAAACTCAAAAGCTTCCGGCACAGGGTCAGCGCACACTACTGTTACGGTTTTACCTTTTTTGCGTAATCCCATGTACAAGGCCAAGGCACTACTTAAAGAATCACCGTCTGGTGGACTTGATGGCACTACCAGAATATTGTTTGCTTGGTTGATTGCGGCAATTGCCTGCGAATAATCAGCGTGGGGCATATATAATTTGTTGAAAAGTTATCATTAAATTATAACACAAATTGCGCCATATTGGAAGGGTATTTAAGGAAAAAGCTCGTATTCCATTAACTAAACTTTAGATCCACAACTTTTAGCTGTAACTTGCGCTGATTCCTAAAAACGTTTTCCTCGAAAGTAAAAGCCAGATCAACTGGTCGTTCACGGCCTCCTTTTTGAAAAAACTCTGCAAAGCGGAAACCAATAACATCTAACTCATCTTTGCCTGACATAGGTATGCGCGCTTTTAGATGCTGCTTATCAGATCCAATAAAACTTACATCTTGCAGGTATATATTTTTCAAACATAAAACAGGAAGCTCATTAGCTGGACCAAAAGGTTGCATCGACTGAATCTCTTTATATAGTTGCCAATTTAAATCTTCTAAAGTCACCTGCGTTTCGACATTTAAAATGTCAGTTAAATCATGTTTGCCACTTAGCTTGCTACGGAAATATTTTTGAATTCGCTTAATAAACTGATCAACATTGGACTGACTAATTGTAAAGCCTGCCGCCTGATGATGCCCCCCAAACTTAACTAGCTGACCTGCCTGTTCCGTCAACGCTTCGATCCAATTACAAGTTTTTGGCCCACGACAAGAACCAGTAAGCTCATTTCCCTCTTGATGCATGATCATTACAGGCAAGCTATATTTCTCTGCCAATCTACCAGCAACCAAACCTACAACCCCTGGATGCCAACCTTTGCTTTTTGCGATCAACACCATTTGAGAGTTTAACTGACTCTGGATTTGCTGCTCCGCTTCGCGATAGATCTGCTCAGTAACCTCTTTGCGCTTGATATTAATCTCCTCTAACTTACGAGCAAACTGCCCGGCTTTAGTTTTTTCACTTAAAATTGTTTGCAGAGCAAAATATGGCGTATCTATGCGACCAGCCGCATTTAAACGAGGAGCGATTGTATAACCAATATTCATCGAATCTAAATGCCCGGTATTTTTAGGGAAGCAAAGTGATTTCAGTGCGCCCAACCCTGGCCACTCGGTTTTCTGTAACTGCTGCAACCCTTGATAAACAATTGCGCGATTTTCACTTATTAACGGCATACAGTCAGCAATAGTTCCTAACATGGCTAGATCTCGAAATTTTGCTTCTACTTTTGGCTGCTCCTCAATTGCAAAATGACGACTAATCAAAGCAGATGCTAATCTGTAAGCCACCCCAGCTCCTGTTAACTCCTTAAATGGATAACGACACTCAGGCTGCAGAGGATGCACAATTGCAATAGCGGCATCTGGCAACTTTTCTGGCAACTGATGATGATCAGTTACTATTACTTCTACACCTAGCTCGTTTGCAAGTTCAACTTCTGCCGCGCAGGAAATACCACAGTCTACAGTAATAAGCAGTTTAACCCCTAGCTGACTTGCTTCTTCGACTGCCTTTTTGCTCAAACCATAACCGTCTTCCAAACGATGTGGTAGCCTATAAGTAACTTGCCCGCCTAAATCAGTTAACAACTTATACAAAATGGCAGTAGCCGTAACTCCATCTACGTCATAATCACCAAAGATCATAATTCGTTCCTGCTGATCCAAAGCCTGATTAATGCGTACTAAGGCTTTTTCCATATCTTTCATCAAAAAAGGATCGGCCAACGTCATTGTTTCTGGATGTAAAAACTCTTCTTGCTGCTCAAGATTCTCAAGGCCACGGTTCAGCAACAAGCGCTGAATTATTGGCAGTTCCTTATTTGAATTTTTGATCCGCCAAGATTTGCTCGACAATGCTCTGTGGGTTCTGAACTGATTGTTGTCCGTCATACCATTTGATAAATGAATTTCTCCTTAACCACGTTAGTTGGCGTTTGGCATATTGACAAGTATTCTTTTTAAAAATCTCAACCGCTTGCTCCAAACTTAGCTCATTTGCCAGATACTGCCCAATCTCCTTGTAACCAATTGAGCTTAAACCCGGATCAGTTGACTTGTAGTGACGTAAAAGTTGCTCTACCTCAGAAACCAAACCCGCATCTAACTGACGATCAATTCGCAATTTAATCCGTTCATACAACTTGGCTCGTTCCCACTCAAGTCCCACAAAAACAGTTGGATAAACGGGATCAATACTACGTGTAACAGCTTTAGACTTTGGCTGCCCGGTGACTTTATAATATTCCAATGCTCTTATTAGATGCTGCGGATTGTTTGGGTGTATTTTGTCAGCGGTTTCAGGATCATACTCGTTTAACTCTTGCCACATCTGCTCGCCCTCGCCCTTTTTATAACGCTCAGTTAACTGATCACGTATTTCCTGATTACTACTGCTTGCGCCACCAGCTTTAAAATCGAATAAAAGCGCATCGACATACAAACCGGTCCCACCCACAACAATTGGGGTTTTACCAGCTTGACGGATTTTTTTAATTAAATAAGCTGCTTGCTCCTGAAAATCAAATGCACTGTAGCTTTCTGTCGCCGGATAAATATCTACTAAAAAATGCTCCACTCCTTCTACCAGAATCGGTACTTGCCAAAGCGGAATCATCGCTTGCGGATCGGGAAACTCACTTTTTTTACGCGCCTGCACCTTGGCCGTACCAATATCCAAGCCCAAATAAATTTGACGCGAATCTGCCGAGATAACCACGCCGTTAACTGCTTTAGCTAGCGCAATTCCCAAATCAGTTTTTCCCGAAGCTGTAGGCCCCAAAATTGCATAAAGCGGCTGCATAATCTCAATCGACAATTACTTAAGCGCATTCTAGCACAAGATTACCGCAAATTCTATGAGTGATAA
>CAYLRB010000039.1:0-9058 GCA_964386265.1 uncultured Candidatus Peribacteria bacterium
ACGTGATGCACTTCAAGTTTAACAACTAAGCGATGCTGGAAGATTTTTCCTCTATTAATATGAAACCGCATCCTAAAGTTGTTGTTGGCATCATTTCTTACAACGATCAGCGTTATTTGGAACACAACTTGCCAGCGATGCTAAAGCAGGATTATCCGGATTTTGAAATTTTAATCTGCAATAATTTTGCCGAGCCGGAACCGATCGACAACTGGCTAAAAAATAGCTTTCCAGAAATTACGGTTTTAAATTCCGGTGGCAATGTTGGCTTTGGGCGCGCGCATAATTTTATGATCACGGAGGCAAAAAACCGTGGTGCGGATTATTATCTATGTTTTAATTCGGACATGGTGGCGGAGCCTGACTTTATTAGCAAATTGGTGGCAGTTGCCGAGGCTGATGATAAAGTTGGCGTGGTTACAGGAAAATTACTTTCTTGGCGGAATTTTCCGAATAAGCCTCAAAAGCAAAGTACGTTTTTTATCGATACTGTTGGTTTGATTGCTCATAAAAATTTCCATGTTATTGATCGTGGCCAAGGCGAACAAGACTCCGGACAATATGATCAACAAATCTCCGTTTTTGGTGCTAGTGGCGCCGCTCCCCTCTTTAGAATTAAAATGTTAGATGAACTGTCGCCGGAAGTTGGTGAATTTTTTGATAAGCACTTTTTTATGTATAAAGAAGATGTTGATTTGGCAATGCGCATTAAATGGGCAGGCTGGAAAACAGTTTACACCCCTCATGCAAGGGCGCATCATGACCGCACAGCTGCCGATCCAGGCGGAATAATCAAGAAAATCAGCAAAAGGCGCAATGTACCAGATTACATCAAAAGAAACTCATTTTTAAACCAATTGTTGTTAACAACCAAGAACTGGTCGTCGGAGTTCAGTTTGGCAACTAAACTAAAGATTGGATTTTTTATAATGCGTTATATTTTATTTCTGCTAATCTTTGATCGATCTGTCTTAAGTGAACTAAAAACATATAAAAAATTACGAGCGGCAATGATTGAGCGAAGAGAAAAAATGCCTCGAAAACTTAGCGCATCTGAATTTGAACAGCACTTAAACTGAATATCTTAATTTCTTGCCAAAATGCGCGAACTAGCGATCATCATCCTCCAACACAACACACCTGAACATGTGGAACGCAATTTAATGGCTTTACAAGCTGCTAATTTACCTCAAGATACCGAGATTATTGTTGTAAACAATGGTGGACATGGTGCAAATGAGCGAATTACTCCAGCGAGTTACTCCAACTTGCAGGTAAAATTTTTTGAGACTGCGAATGATGGTTTCCCAAAAGGAAATAATTTTGGTTTAGCCCAAACAGAAGGCAAATACTACGCTTTTATCAACCCTGATATTATCGTACGACCAGATACAATTGAGCAAATGCTGAACTATCTAAAATCTAATACAAAAGTAGGAATTGTAGCGCCTCAATTAATTTACCCTGATGGCCAACTACAAGATAGTTTTCGCACTTTCCCCCGCCTACCCGACCTTTTTATTAAAAGAATACCTTGGTTACGCAAATTGTTCCCTAAACGAATGTTTAATTATTTAATGTGGGGCAAAAATATTGAGCAATCTGAAGCAATTGATTGGGCAGTAGGCGCGTTTATTATTGTCACCTCCGACTGTATGCAAGCAATTGGCAAACATGATGACAGCTACTTTTTATTTATGTCCGATGTGGTAATTTGTCGTGACGCATGGGAGCGTGGATTTGAAGTACACTATGTAGCCGAAGCTAAAGCAACCCATAACGATAAGCGTGTTTCCGACGGCAGCTTCCTAGACTACTTCCGCAAAAAAACAATCCGCATCCACGTAAAAGATGCAATTAAATACTTTTGGCACTACCTATTCAAGCCTCTACCAGCGGGGTCACCCTCCGGCAAAAAGTAAGTGAACTCATAAAGTCACCCCGGGGTAACTTTATTGATAAATTAGTTGGCGCAAAAACACTTGCATCAGGAAGATAAATAATTATATTAGTTGAGCACATAGCTGTGCGAAAAATGCGGGTATAGTATAATGGCTATTATAATGCCTTGCCATGGCATAGATACGGGTTCGATTCCCGTTACCCGCTCCAAAAATAAACAGCGCCCCGCCAAGGGGTGATTTTTATTTTGTGCGGGGACGGCTTGAAGCGAAGCCGTAGGGTTCAGATAAACTAGGAGCCGAGGTAATCCAAGCTTGCTTGCACATTGTCCGAGGCGACGACGTTTATGTTTGCAAAACATTCCCGTTACCCGCTCCATTAAAAATCAGCCTCGCCAACCGGTGAGGATTATTTTTAATCGTGCGGTTATGTTGGATGAGAACCCGCGGTTCGATAAACAAGCGAGTGAGCAAGATTTAAGCTTGCTTAATCATCTTGCGAGCGAGCGCAGTTTATGTCCTTGCAAAGCAAGGTACATTCCCGTTACCCGCTCCAAGGTGTATCTTTATTTTAAAAATTTTATGTTAAAAATTTTTAAAATACTGTATGCTAAACAGGCTAAATTTATTGACTAATAAATGCATAAAAAAAGACTCACCCTGGTACGCATAGTGTAGAGGCGCGGTGAGTACTAGTAATTCGATTATAATACACAAAGGTCAAGATGCAAACAGTATAATCCTAAATATCAATATATGAAAAAAGACTTAATTGTAAATAATCTGAGCGTAAATTTTTTTTCACAAAATGAACAGGATTATATTTCACTTACAGACATCGCTAAATATAAAAATTCGGAAGATCCACGATTTGTAGTGCAGAACTGGATGAAGACTAGGTACACAGTTGATTTTTTAGGTATCTGGGAGCAGTTAAACAACCCTAGCTTTAACCGTGTCGAATTCGACACGGTTAAAAACGAAGCCGGTACAAATGCTTTTGTACTGACACCTCAAAAATGGATTACTTTGACAGGTGCAATTGGTATTGTATCTAAATCGGGCAGACATGGTGGCGGAACTTTTGCTCATAAAGACATAGCATTTGAATTTGCTTCTTGGGTCTCACCGGAATTCAAGCTTTATCTAATCAAAGAATTCCAACGCTTAAAAGAAGAAGAAAATATCCGAAAAGAATTAGGTTGGGATGCGAAAAGATTTTTGGCTAAAGCAAATTACAAAGTTCACACTGATGCAGTAAAAGAAAATCTAATACCTGAATATTTGCCTAAAAATAGAATTAGCTTTGTATATGCCGATGAAGCAGACATATTAAATGTAGCTTTATTTGGAATGACTGCAAAAGAATGGCGAGATAAAAACTCAACACTAAAAGGGAATATGAGAGATCATGCCGACATTATGCAATTAGTATGTTTGGCAGGCTTGGAAAGTTTAAATGCACAGTATATCCGAGATGGTTTATCGCAAGAAGAAAGACTTGTGAAATTAAATCAAATTGCAATCATACAAATGAAGTCGCTAACAGAAAATTCAATTAAAAAGTTAAAATAAAAAAATCATGACTAACCCTGCAAACAAACGAAAACAACGCTTAGAGCTAACTTGGATAGGTAAATACGACGAAATTAAACTAGAGCCTCGAATTTTAATTGAAGACCCTGAAAAATCTTATGGCGACCCAAATTCTGAAAATATGCTTATTCATGGAGACAATCTTTTAGCCTTAAAAGCACTAGAGCAAGATTATGCAGGCAAAATTAAATGTATTTATATTGACCCACCGTACAATACAGGTAAAGCGTTTGAGCACTATGATGATTGCATTGAGCATTCTATATGGTTAAACCTAATGAGTTATCGTCTAAAAATTCTATATAAACTTTTAGCAAAGGATGGCATAATTTTTATTAACCTTGATGAAGCAGAGCATGCCTATTGCAAAATAGTTTGTGACGAAATTTTTGGACGAAACAATTATATAGGAGATTTAATTTGGCAAAAAAGGAAAGGTGGAGGAAATGATTCAAGATTCTTCGCTATTGATCATGACTATGTACTGGTTTATGCAAAATCCAAAGACAAAGCAATACATACTAAAAAGTGGAATGTTTCTCAAAGTTCAGAATATTTAAAAAGATATAAAGAAATAGATGAAAATGGTTTTAGATATTATTGGGATACTTTAGCACGGGATGGACTTCAAAACCCTATACTAATTGAAATACAATGCCCGGATGGTTATATTTTAAAAATTAATTCTCAAAAATCTACCGATACAATAAATGACGGATTAAAAAAGGGAAATATTAGGCTTATTAAAGGTCGAAATGGTTGGACATTGCATCATAGAGTTTACATGCCAGATGGACAAGTACTTCGTTCAATTTTAAATGATGTTGGAACAAACAAGACAGCTGGGGATGAACTAAAAGCTTTATTTGGAAGCGCAAAATCATTTGATTATCCAAAGCCCGAAGGATTAATCTCAAGAATACTAGAGTTGACAACAGAAAAAGGCGACCTAGTCCTCGACTCTTTCCTTGGCTCAGGCACAACTGCAGCTGTTGCTCATAAAATGGGGCGAAAATATATTGGGATTGAACTTGGTGAGCACGCCAATACTCACTGTATACCTAGATTAAAAGCTGTAGTTGATGGTACGGATCAAGGTGGAATCTCAAAAGCTGCTAATTGGCAAGGTGGCGGTGGCTTTAAATTCTATAACCTTGCTCCAAGTTTGGTTAAAAAAGACAGTTTTGGGCAATGGATTATAGACGAATCTTATAATGCAGATATGTTGGCTCAAGCAATGTGTAAACACCAAGGTTTTAAATATTCACCCAATTCCGAAGTTTACTGGAAACAAGGTCAATCAACTGAAACTGACTTTATTTTTACTACTACCAATTTTGTTACCTTAGAAATGTTAGAACAATTAAATTCAGAAATGCATGAAGGCGAAAGTTTGCTTATTTGTGCAAAATCGTATGCCAAAGAATGCGAAGATAGATTCCCAAACATTACTATTAAAAAAATACCTCAATCAATTTTAGGTAAATGTGAGTTTGGCAAAGATAATTATGACTTAAATTTAGTAGAAACAGAATCAATCGACGATGATTTAGACTTTAACGATGACGAAAATGAATAAAATTGCTCAAAATATAAAAAACCGTTTAAGTCTTCGTGCTCCACAAGCTGAAAGTATCGATATTTTAGCTAAATTAGCTGATGAACTAGATTTAAAAACAAGTTTCGACTTAGTTGAAGAACTTAAAAAAGTACACGCACTTTATCCTATTTGTTCTGATTTTGAACGGAATTTTCCATCAATTACATTTTCTTTAGCTACAGGTGTTGGTAAAACTCGCTTAATGGGTGCATTTATTACTTATTTATATTTAGCCAAAGGTATTAAGAACTTTTTTGTTATTGCTCCGGGTAATACAATTTATAATAAATTAGTTGAAGATTTTTCTACTCCTACCCATCCAAAATATGTTTTTAAGGGTATAGCTGAATTTGTTCAGGCTCCTCCACGAATAATTACTAGTGATAATTATTCTGAATTTAGGCAAATGACGATTGATTCCGAGTCAATCACAGTTAATATTTTTAACATTCAAAAAATCAGCTCAGAAATGAGAGGTGGCAAAGAGCCAAAAATTAAAAGGCTATCTGAATGTTTAGGTGATTCCTATTTTAATTACTTAGCTGAACTTGAAGATTTAGTAATTTTAATGGATGAATCCCACCATTACCGAGCAGATGCTGGAATGAAAGCTATCAATGAGCTTAGACCAGTTTTGGGTTTAGAGGTTACTGCAACACCTATAGATAGTAAGGGTAATAAATTTAAAAATGTTGTTTACGAATATTCTTTAGCACATGGCTTAATTGATGGATTCTTAAAAGAGCCTGCAGTTGCAACTCGTAGAGATTTTAATCCTGATCAATATAAAAATGACCCTCGCGAATTAGACTTAATTAAGTTAGAAGATGGAATAAAAATCCATGAAGAAACCAAAATTAAACTAGATTTATATTCAAGAGATACAGGAAAAAACAAAGTTAAACCTTTTGTATTAGTAGTTGCTAAAGATACTACTCATGCCAAAGAAATATTAGACATGATTGAGTCTGATAGATTCTTTGACGGACGATACAAAGGTAAGGTAATGGAAATTCACTCAAACCAAAAAGGTTCCGAAAAAGAAGAAAATGTTCAAAAACTAGTCGATTTAGAAAGTCCAGACAATCAAATCGAAATAGTTATACATGTGAACATGCTAAAAGAAGGATGGGATGTAACCAACCTTTATACGATAATTCCACTTAGAACAGCTAATTCTCAAATTTTAACTGAACAAACAATCGGTCGTGGTTTAAGGCTGCCTTATGGCAAAAAAACAGGTGTAAAAGAAGTAGATACTCTTACAATTATTGCTCATGATAAGTTTAATTCAATTGTAGAGGCTGCAAACGACCCAAATTCAATTATTAGAAAAGAAAACATAATTGAAATTGACCCTCAAACTCTATACCGAGAACAAACTGTTGTTACTTCACAATCAGTATTCGAAAATTCTTTGCAAGAAAATAGTTTCGATTCAGAGAAATTGGAATTTGGTAAACCAATTGCAGATAACGGAGTTAGTAGACAAGCCAAGAAAGCTCTGTTTGAAACTATATCAACTTTTGGTCAAGAAGTTACAAATATAAATCAGTTACAATCGCCCGAAGTTAAGAAACTAGTAATTCAAAAACTAATCGATAAAATGGAAGACGCAGATCAGCCAGATTTGTTTAAAGAAGATTTAATAGAAGCCGCCAAACAAGAATATGAAGCAGTAGTTGAACAAGTTACTGATTTGATAATTCCAATTCCAAGAATTTTAGTCCAACAAAGCACAAAGGTTAAAACCGGTTTTACGGATTTTGATCTGTGTACAGATTATATGAATTACAATCCTGTTTCAGACGAAATTGTAAGAATGACTTTAAGAACTAATGAACAAGAAATTCTACAAAGTGAAACTGGTGGAGTAGAGCGTGATACGCCTGAAAATACTATCGTAAATGAGTTAATTAATTTTCCTGAAATAGACTACGATGAGAATAGTGCTTTACTATACAAATTAGCTAAACAAGCTATTGGAAAAATTGGTGAAGGAAAAACCCAAGCAGAACTAGAAAATATAATCTTATACTACAAAAAGCCTATTGCAGAAGATATTTACGCTCAACTAAGATGTAACTTTTTTATTGAAGATGCACCATATGAAGAGCCTAAGGTTTCTGCATTTACAAAAATTGCTCCTCATAATTTCACCAAATATACGAAAGATAAAATTCACCACTATAGCGAAACAATTCAGCCTACAAATCTAATTCCGTCTTTGGTATTTGATGGCTTCAAAAAAGCTTGCCATAACTTATATAAATTTGATTCAAAATCCGAAAAAGATTTTGCAACATTACTTGAAGCCGACAACGAAGTAAAAAAATGGTTAAGGCCTGCTAGAGATCAGTTCAAAATTTTCTACTCAATGAATTCAAGACTATATGAACCAGATTTTGTGGTTGAAACTAATTCTGAAATTTACATGTTTGAAGTAAAGGCTGAAAAAGATTTAGAAGCAAAAGAGGTTCAAGAAAAAGCTGAAGCCGCAAAACTATATTGTAAAAGTGCCACAGAATTCAACCTTGCAAATAATGGTAAACCTTGGAGATATGTATTGCTGCCTCATAATGAAATAAGTCTTAGTAAGAGCTTTAAAGGCTTGGTTGATAGGTTTGAGGTTTAATCATTATTAATGAAAAATAAAGAAGAATTTATCAAAATAATCGATAATAAGTTTTATAACTACTTGATTAAAAACTCTCTAATACCTTTTACTAATGTAATAGAAAGGAAAGAGTTTTTGAGCAGGTTATACGATAATCTAATGTCAAATTTCTTAAATTATAAACCTAAACCACCAAGAAATTACATTTCAATTCCTAAAAATAAATATGTAATTAGGATGGTACCAACATTTCAATTAGGCGATTATTGTATTTACTATTTTTCAATAAAAGTAATTGAGGATTATATAGCTGAAAATAGGGTGGAAGGTACTTATGGTGGATATAAATTAGGAGGCAAATTAAGAATTAAAGAGAATAGCGATTTCGAACCAACTTTTGAAATTAGTTACAACGAAAATAGTTTTAATAGTTTTGCTTGGAAGCAGGAATATGGTGAATATAAGGCAAAATTACAAGAGCATGCTTTAAAAATGGGCGTAGATTACAACTATGCAGTAGTATTCGACATTGCAAATTTCTATGACTGTATACGGCTAGATTTACTTGAGTTAAAAATAAAAGAACGCATTAATTGTAATTTGTTTGATGATGAAATATATTTATTATTTAATTTCCTAAAATACTGGAACTCTGAATTTGACAAAAATAAAACCATTGGGATTCCGCAAGATGAAGTTGGTGATTGTTCCCGGATTTTAGCTAATTTTTATCTACAGAGTTATGACAGCTATGTAGAAGGAATATGCAATGAAAAACATGCTAAATTTTTTAGATTTGCTGATGATCAAATTATTTTCACAAAGTCAAAACAAGATGCTGAATCAATAATGTATAAACTATCTCATCAACTATTTATTGAGGGGTTAAACATAAATACAAGTAAAGTAAAAGAATTTATGACTTTTCAAGATTTTGAAGATTATTTTTCATTTTCAATTTTTGATAAATTAAAATTTGAAACTCAGGATGTTAATGGAGCTTTTGAATTATTTTTGAACAAAAAGCATAACTGTAAGGATTTTAAAGCATCTTCGGTTCTTAAAAGATTATTACATAATAAAATCAATTTATCTCTTTTAGATCAGCAAAACAGAATTAGATTAATTTCATATTTATGGGATGAAGATTTCTTACTACAAGCTCCTGCTCATTATTTGTATCAAATTTATAGGCTATTAAGAGATGACTGTGAGAAGAACGAATATTTAAGTACACTTGAAGCAATAGCAAGAAAAACACAATTTGAGTCATTTAAAATTAACCATCAAAGATTTAAAATTAAAATTAAAACCAAATAAATCATTCCGCACCAAAAAGGAGGG
>CAYLRB010000040.1:0-8806 GCA_964386265.1 uncultured Candidatus Peribacteria bacterium
TTGGGTCTGATCTCCTTTTTACCTAAAAAGTCAAGTTTTTTCCCAACACCGTGTTGGGAATTTTGCAAATTTTTATGTACAGTTTGCGGGATCCCGGTCTATGCGCCAAGCGGGGCTAAGGTTTAAGAGGGGGATTATGGCTTCAGGATTTGTGCTGAAAAGTAAAATATTGTAGTGGTAAAGTTTGTACTGTTTGAAAATAAGGGCTGGTGCGCCAAGAAAAGTTTGATTTAAGTTGCGAAGTTTATCTTCTATATTCTGAGCAATATAAACACACTTTTTGTTATCTCGATCTGTATATGTAAGCTTGGTGATTTTTTGGTAGGGGGGGAAATTATGTTTTTGGCGAACTTCTAATTCTGCTTGGTAGAATTCGTCTAAATTGTGACTGCTTAAACTCTGAATTACTTTGTTTTGTGGATTGTAAGTTTGGATGATTACTTCGCCATCTTCGCTTGCTCGGCCTGCGCGACCGGCTACTTGAATTAACTGTTGAAATGCTTTTTCTTGTGCGCGAAAATCCGGCATATGTAAGCCATTGTCTGCTAACATTACTCCTACCAGTTCTACAGCGGGCAGGTGCAAACCTTTGGCGATCATTTGGGTTCCAACTAAAATATCTGCTTCTTGATTTTTGAAAGCTTCATAGATTTTTTGAAAGTCATGTTTGCCAACGGTAGTGTCGCTATCTGCTCTGAGAACTTTTGCTTCGGGAAAAATTTTGCTGATTTCGCTGACAACCTGTTGGGTGCCGAGGCCTAGCTCGTATAGTTCATGGCTGCCACAGCTTTGGCAAATATCTTTAAACTGTTCGCTGCGGCCGCAAATGTGACATTGAAGAAATCCGCGACCAGTTTTTGGTTTGTGTACGGTTAAGCTTGTGTCGCAGTTTTTGCATTGTTCAGTGTGTCCACAGGTACGACATTGACGACTTTTTGCGAATCCGCGACGATTTAAAAACAGGATTGCTTGTTTTTTGTTTTCCAAAATTTTAGTTAGTTTTTCGATTAGTAGTTCAGAAAATATACTGAAGTTACCTTTTTTTGTTTCTTCTTTGAGATCAACAATTGTGATTTTTGGTTCGCTACTGTTTACTCTTTTGCTTAGTCGGTGGATAGCCGTTCGATTAGTCAAAGTGCTGGCGTAGGTTTCTAAGCTCGGCGTGGCACTACCTAGAATTAGTGGACAACTATTTTGTTCAGTTAAAAATTGAGCGATTGTGCGTGCATGATAACGTGGTGTTTTGTCCTGTTTGTAGCTGTCTTCTTGCTCTTCATCTAGGCAGATTAGTTCAAGGTTTTGATAAGGCAAAAATAGTGCTGATCTTGATCCAATGATTATCTGTGTTTCTTGATTGTAGACCTGCCACCAAACAGTTTTGCGTTCAGCCTGTGTAAGACCGGAATGCCAGATGCTGATTTTTTCGCCGAATTCGTTATAAAAATATTGAGCAAGTTGAGGAGTGATACTAATTTCAGGCACTAATATTAGAGCTTGTCCTTGAGTTGAAATTTTTGTACTTAGCTGTTTGTAAATTTCTGTTTTGCCAGATCCAGTTGGTCCTATTAAAGTGTGAATCTTGTTGCTATTGAATGTCTTAAATATATTAGAAATAACGGTTTCTTGTTCTTCTGTTAGTTTAAATTCTTGGTTAGTTTGTTTGCTTAATTTTTTTAGAAAACTACTTGTTTTATATTTTTCTGGTTTTGATAAATTTTTTGTAATATATGGAGGTAGAAAAAGAGCTGCAGCTTGGTGATTTGTACAAAAATAGTAACTGGAAATTTTTTCAATTAAATTGAGAGTTTTTTGAGAAAATATTATTTCAGTTGAGGTGGTTGGCCCTACTGTTTTGAGTTGGTAATTTTCTTGTTCTTTTTGGTCTGCGATTGTCGTTATAGATTTGATGATTGCTATTAACTCTTTGTTGCCAAAATTTACATTAACAAGCTGACCTATTTTGTATTCGGTCTTGGCAACACCCAAGTATGTGTAACTTGGCAAAGCTGTTAGTGACTTTAACTCTGGTAAGATTACTTGGATTATTGTGTTAGCCATAATAACTCTCTAAATTCCTGTGGAGCTATTATAGTTTGAATAAATTTTTTAAGCTATATTTTTAAGAAAAGTGGCGTGCAAAAAGTGATCCCGAGGTGAGGCGAAAGTGTGGGATAATATTGTATAAATTTTAATTTGAGCTTACCCTTGAGGGTAAATGCGGAATTATGCTTTTTCTTTTCGGTAGGCAATACTATATCCTATTGGGATAATTAGTAGTGTCAAAAAGGTTGCTGTTGCTAGTCCAAACATTACGGCAAACCCTAGACCTCGCCAAAATTCGTCTTGCAGTGAAATTTGAATCAAGCCTAAAATTGTAGTGATTGTTGTTAGTAAAACTGGAACTAAGCGTGAACTTGCACCTTTGATAACTGCTTCTTTTGTAGCCATACCGTTTTTACGCAAATTGTTGATTTGATCGATCAAAACAATTGCATCGTTTACTACAACGCCAGATAGCATAACTAAGCCTAAAAAGGCAGGGAAGGAAAGTGGTAGGCCGAGCAACGCGAGGCCGGGGAAGACGCCGATGATGGCTAATGGAATTGAGCTTAAAATTATCGCTGTTTGGCGGAATGATCTAAAGACCATAACCAAAATAATTAGGATCAAAATGATAGCAATTGACATTGAGTTGAATAGATCGCGGAAAGATTCTTGAATGTCTGCATCTTCACCGCCGATTGTGATTGTGTAATCGTTGTACTGAGCATTTATAGATTTAACTTCGGCTTCAACTTTTGGTAGTATGTCTGCCAATAATACGCCTTGCTCGGTAAATGCTCTTACTCTAACGCTGCGTTCTTCGTCAATGTGCGGAATATTGTTAATTGCTTTTTCGATTGTAATTTCACCAAGGTAACTTAGTGGTACTTCACCTTTGGGAGTAAGAATTGGTAGTTCAGAAAGTTCACTAATATCTTTGGTTGTTGGCTCGTTTAGGAAAATGTCTAGGTCGTATTCTTCTTTTTCAAGTTTAACAGTTCCTGTAGTAAAGCCAGTTGTTAGCGTACGAGCGATTTGAGCTACTTGTTGATTTGTTACGCCATAGTAGGCTAGGTAGTCAGGGTTGAAATTGATTTTTGCTTCTTCGGGAATGTTATCAAAAGCTGTTTGAATGTTAATCAAGCCGTCTTGATTTTCCAGTTGAGCTTTTACTTGTAGTGATATTTCTTCTAAATCACTAAGTTCTGGACCTATGATTTTTACTTCAATTGGTGCTGCAGTTGGTGGGCCGCTTGATATTTCTACAATTTCAATCTTTAAATCTTCTGTGCTAATTTCTTCAAACTCATTTCTTAGTTGCTCAGTAATTTTGTAACTTTTTTCACGGTCAGTTTTTGTGATATCTGTAAAATTTAGACTTATGTTCCCTGTGTTTGGTTCAACAACTCTAATGCCTGGATTGAGTTGGTCGCTTTGTTTTTTGCCAATTGTTACTACGTAGTTGTCTACATAGTTTTTTGTGGCTAAATGCTCTTCAATTATTTGAGCTTTTTCACGAGTTTCAGCTAATGTTGTTCCGGCTGGTGCAGTGAAATTGATGTAAGTAAATGGAACGTCAACTTTAGGGAAGAGTTGTGCTTTTAAGATTCCTACAAATGGTAAGCTTAAACTTAAGAAAAAGAGGATTGCAGTTACTATTAAAATTGTTGATTTGATACTGGATGAGTAAATGACTTTGCGAATTACTGCACCATACCATTCACTAACTATACTTATTTTTTCATCTTTCCATTTTTGAATGTTGCTTTTTTCTTTGCTTAAAAATGTTGTTGCAATTAATGGTGTAATGGCAAAACTTACAAACAGAGAAGCGATAAGAGTAACATTTAGTGTTAGTGGAATTGTTTTAATAAACTCACCAACGATGCCACCAACGAGTAGCATCGGTAAAAATGCTGAAATTGTTGTGGCGGTACTTGCTACTAGTGGCCATTTGTAAGTGTTGATTGTTAATTTTGCTGCTTCAACTTTTGAGTAACCTTCTTTTCTGAATTCATGAATACCTTCAACTATGACGATAATGTTATCGATAATTAAACCTAGTGACATGATTAGTGAAAAAACAGTCAAACCGTTTAATGTGCTGTTGCTAAAATATACAACCGCCATGGTGATAAACATGATAAATGGCAAGGCAAATGAAGCTACCAACGCTTCACCAAGTGACAGGAAAATTAATAATGAAAAGAAAATAATAATAACTGTTTGAATGCCGTTACTAAAGAGAGTGCTTAGATCTTTTTTAATAAAATATGCGTTGTCGTTTGTTTTTATAATCTGAACGTCAGCATCTAATTCAGATTGTAACACTTTGGTTTTTGCTTCAATCGCTTCAGCAATTTTTACAATGTTTCCACCTTTTTGCTTATATACTTGAAGTGTTACGGTGTTGTCTGTTGTTTTTTCACCACTGTTTACACCGGATATTGTTTCTTGTTCATCTGGAATTAAATCAATTTCTTTTGCTAACTGACTTAATGTTATTAGATTGATGCTACCATCTGTGTCGGCGTTTCTAATTGGTAGATTGCGAAGATCGTCAAGGTTACTAATTTTGCCGATTAAACGAATGTTGATTTTGTTACTGTCTTTGCTGATTTCACCAAGTGGTGCGTTAATGTTGCTTCCTGAAATTGCGCCAATAACTTCGTTTAATGAAATTTCATAAAAATTTAATAGATCTGAATCTAAAATAACTTTAACTGATTCTTCTTGAAGGCCGTCTAGGTCGATTTTACTAACTCCGTTTACGGTTTTTAACTCATCGCTGATATCTTCAGCTAGATCACTGATTTCTTTAAGATTTTTTTCTGAACTTGTTACGCTTAATGTAACAACTGGTACATCATTGAAATTTAGTTCCAGTACTTCAGGATTTTCAGCATCAGCAGGTAGCGCATTTGCTGTTTTTGCAACAATGTTTCTTAGTTCGTCTAAAACCTCTTTTGTGTCAGCTGTATTTTGGTAGGTAACTGTAATTAAAGAAAGATTGTTACCAGAGCTAGATGTTACTTCTTTAATTTCTGCTTGTCCGATAATTGCTTTTTCTAAAACGTTTGTGATTTCACTTTCAATATCTTCAGGGCTGCTGTTTGGATAGAAAGTTTGTACGATGCCAATTGGCTGCTCAACTTCAGGATTTGCTTCGATGTCTACGGCAAATGTACTTAAAATGCCTACTAGTACGATGGCAAAAATAATCACCAAAGTTAATCGGCTGTTATCTATGAAATAGTGCCAAAAGCTACCTTTGATTTGATGTTTATTGGTCATTGATTTACTAGTTTGTTCGTTGTTATTTTGGCTACTTCTAATAACACCTGTTTTGTCAGCAGTTTCTTCTTGGATTTGATTTATAGAAAAATCTGAATTAAGCATTGCTTATTGGGGTTCCAATTTTGGGTAGTCGGGGAGTGATAATGATTTTGCTTTCTTTGGTAAAGTTGTTTTCAATAATAGCTTTTCCTTTCGATATTTTTTTGATTTTAACTTCACGGTAAGCAACTTTTTTATTTTCAACAACTGCTACGAAAGTTTTTTTGTCAGAAAATTTTATTGAATTTAATGGTATGCTAACTGTTTCGATTTCACTATTTTCACTATTTAGAACGCTACCTTTCTTAAATGAAATTTGCGCAAATGTGTTTGGAATTAGTGGAAAATTTGTAGCTTCAACTGGTACGATTTTAACTGGAATCGTTTTGCTGATTGCATCTGCTACAACACCAACGCTCACGATTTTGCCAGCAACTTGTTCATTGCCGATTTTAATTTGAACTTGAGTGTTTTGCGTTAGTTTCATTAAATCGTTGGTACTAACTTTTGTTTCGATAATGATGCTATCAAAGTTTGTGACAGTTATAAGTGGGCTTCCTGGATTTACAGTTTCACCGGGACGAACATGAACTTTGCTTACGATGCCGTTAATTGGGCTGTTTAGTTTTAATGCTGATAAACTAATTTGAGCCTGTTCAATTTGTCCTCGAATTTGGACTAGTTGGTTGTATACGTTTACTTGTTGTAATTGACTGGCAACTTTTGAAGATTCCAAGGCTGTAGCAAGTTGTTCCAATTGTAGTTGTGACTGTTCAATCTGATTTTTTGTACCTAACTCTTGTAGTTGAGCTTGTTGTTCTTGCAAAATGCGTTCAGCTAGTTCGTTGCCTTCAAGCTTGCTTGTGTTGCCGGTTCTGCGGCGAATTGGGTTGATAATTTGCTCTTGCTCATTTGTTTGCTCGGTTTCTGTTACTTCGGTTGTTTGAGCTTGAGCTTGTTCAGCTGCATCTTTTTGGAGATCTTGAACAAAATACTGCTGCCCGCGTACTTCGCGACCAAAATTTAACTGATTGATTGCTTGGCGGATGCTTACATTGGCGCTGTTTATTTGTTGCTGGCTGCTTATTTGACTTAGTTGGCCGCTTTGAGCTGTTAGGTTTAAACTTTCTTCGGCTAATTTTAGTGACTCAATTGCACTCTGATAACTTGATGCCAACTGTTTCGCTTGAATGCTGTCTCCTAGCTGTGCAACTTGTTTATTGGCTTTGATTTCTTCACCTTCTTGTACATTGATTGCGATCACTTTTGCTCCAAGCTCACTTACAATATCTATTTCTTGGTCTGCAACGATTAAGCCTGTTTTTTTGAATAGTTCGTCACTATTAGTCGAATTATCATCATTTTTCTTGGCTGGCTTAACAGTAATTGTTTTTACAGTTGGTTTTGTTGAGTTGTCTGTGGTTGTTTCATTATCTTCGGATTGCTCTTCTTCCTGCTGTTCTGTCTGATTAGCTTTCTCTTGCAAGAGTTGGTAGACTTTAACGCCTGCAAAAATAATACCGTAAGCGATTGCTCCAGTTATTACTAACCCCAGTAGAGTTTTTAAAATACGTTGTAAAATGTACATGTTGGTTGGCCAAAACTATAAGATGTTTATTTTATGCATATTTTAACTTTTGTCAATAGCTGTATTGCTTTTAATCTTATTTTTCTAGAATGTAGTTAAGGTCGGCAACCAAGTCATCAGGATTAATACCATGCCCCGTCGCACCTTGGCTGATGGTTTCGTACATTGCCATGCCGCAGCCTACACAGTGAATGCCGTAGTCATAAAAAACCTCCATTGTTTCAGGATAGTTTGTAACTACCTCGTAAATGATCATATCACCGCTAATTTTTGGTTCTGTGGACATGGGGGGTGAGTAGGTAAATTGATTATATCATGTATTTAATTTATATGGTATAGGTGTATAAATACTTGACTTTGCTTTTGTTTGTGTTATAATTCGGCTTGAATGTTAAATTTTTTAAATATGATACCAGATAATAGTAATATAGAAAATGAAGTTGGAATCTTTGAAATTGAATTAGCTATTAATAGTAAAGAAAGAACATTAGCCGCAAGTGATGCTAAGGTTTTATTGGAAAGACTAGAGAAAATTTCTCTGAATATAGCAGAGCAAATTGCTAGATTAAGAGAGCCGGTGATGGATAGTAGGCCCATTGATGAAATCTTAAATATTATAATGGACTTAAGTGATAGGGTAGGAACATTGATTCAGAGATTAAATGAAATTAATAATGTGCCTTTTAATAAAAAAGAGAATGTTAAAGCTGATTTAGAAGCTTTTGCGGCAGCGGCAGGTTTGAATACTCCATTAGCTTTACCTGTGCGTGCGCGTGTTATTGTTGAAAGTTCAGTCGGCATTTTTTCATTTTACGAATACTTAAACGCAGCAGGTAAAGCGTTATTTGGTTATGATAGGTTTCAGGTAAGTAGTAATATGGCTCAAATAAGGGATAGATTGTTGGAAATAGCTGGATATAAATTCATGAATGCTGACTATTTTAATAATAGTGGGAATGTTAAAGCTGATTTAGAAGCTTTTGCGGCAGCGGCAAACTTGGATCACCCAACGGATTTGTTTAATAATACTAGAGTTCATGTTAAATGTTCAAATGGCGAAACTGTTTTGCTTAATGAATACTTATGTAGAGCAGGAAGAGCGTTATTTGATTATGATAGGTTTCAGGCAAAAAGTAATTTGGCTCAAATAAAGGATAGATTGTTGGAGATAGCTGGATATGAATTATTGAATGTTGACTATTTTAATAATAGCGAGAATGTTAAAGCTGATTTAGAAGCTTTTGCGGCAGATGCAGGTTTGAATACTCCACTCGATTTATCTGTTGCTACGAAAACTAATATTAACTGCGTAAATGGACAAGCTCTTTTGTTTAAGGAATACGTATATAGAGCAGGAAAAGCGTTATTTGGTTATGATAGGTCTCAGGCAAAAAGTAATTTTGCTCAAATAAAGGATAGATTGTTGGAAATAGCTGGATATAAATTCATTAATGCTGGCTATTTTAATAATAGCGTGAATGTTAAAGCTGATTTAAGAGCTTTTGCGAATACTCTAGGTATGGATGTTATAAAAAATTTGCCTATGCTTGATGAGGAACGTTTTATACAATGTGTAAAGTGCTCAAGTGGTGAAACTCTTTCGTTTTACGAATACTTAATAGAAGCAGGTAAAGCGTTATTTGGTTATGTTAGTGATCAATCAGTTAATAATTTTGCGAAAATACGTGATAAATTGTTTGAAATAGCTCAATGTAGAATGGATGCTTCTTTGTATGGAGAACCAGTGATTAGAAATGTTGATCTCATATATCCCACTCCGATCGCTACAGATCCAGATACATTGCTTTAACTGAAATAATTTTGTTCGTCAAAATGGTG
>CAYLRB010000041.1:0-8182 GCA_964386265.1 uncultured Candidatus Peribacteria bacterium
AAAATCCGCAAATAGGTTCACCTGTCGGCAAATCTGTGCTATAATATTCAGATAGCCTAGTGTCAATTTATAAAATGCGTCTCAAGTCCAAATTCAGTTTGCTGATAACAACATTGATCATAACAGTGATCGGGTTGACTTTTTGGCTAATTGTAAACCAAGCTCGCAGTACAATGATGACGGATATTTATCAAAATACGCGCAGTTTTGCGCAACTTACAGCCGATGATGTAGTGGAACTTGCTACAACCTATTTGCCAGAGCAGAGTTTTGTAGTTTTCAATCCGCTGATTTCCGATCTTTTAGCTCAAAATGAGCAGATAAGTAATTTGCAAGTTCATAGTTATGCTGGTGAGCTTGTTTACGATCGTAATTCAGAGTTAATTCAACAATACCAAGGTGCAGTGAGAATTTCTGATACAACTTTAAAAGAGCGAGTACAGTCACAATATGCGTCGCTAATTACTGAGGAAAACAACACTTATTACTGGCAATCAACAGGTAAAGAAGGGGAGTTAGTTTTTACTGATCGCATGGGAGTTGCGCTGCCAATGCAACCAGATTTTACAAAAACGCAAATCAAAAACTTGATCATACCTGTTAATAACAGTGCAGCAGTCTTCTATGAAGTCAGCTATGAGCAGCTTAACACGCAGTTGAAAACCTTAACGTATATGGCCGGTTTGCTAGCGATTCTAGCAAGTCTGATCAGTATCGCGATTGGTTTGGGCTTTACTGGTGCTATAACTCGCAACTTGCAACATTTAACTGAAGTAGTTCGCAAAATAGCCACTGGTGATCTTAAGCAAAGGTCTTCAGCCAATAGTAAAGACGAGGTAGGGGAGCTAAGTACAGCAATAAACCAGATGACTGATGATTTGGAAAAAAGCATGGCAGCTCGCATCTTTCAAGAAAAAACAGAAAAAGAGTTGGAGCTAGCAGCCAAAATTCAGCAGGAGTTACTACCAACTTCAATACCTGAAACCGAAGGAGCCGATCTCTTTGCAACATTACAACCTGCCGGGAAAATAAGTGGCGACATCTACGATTTTATTGAAATAAAAACGGAAACTGAGCACGCAATTTACATGTACTTGGCCGATGTAACCGGTCATGGAATTTCGGCCAGTCTACTTTCTACTACGCTCAATGCCACTATCTCTTTAGTTGCTCGCTTAACACCTGATCCTGTTAAACTACTGAGTGAAATTAACAAAACACTCAAAGCCAAAACAGCAGCCAACGTTTTTGTAACTTTGGCCTTCTTGAAATATGATTTGAAAGCCAAAACCGTAACGTTAGTAAACTGCGGCCATGAACAACCAATTATATACAGAGCGGCAACTAAATCAGCAGAAATCTTACCTCCAGGTGGAATAGCCATTGGTATGATTGACGACATTGAGTCCCTACTTAAACCAGAAATAATCGATTTGTCCGCTGGCGATGTTGTTGTGCTTTACAGCGATGGTTATCCTGAGGCTTGGCAATCAGAAACAGAAAATCTGACTTTAGCTAAATTGCAAAATCTCATAGCTCAAAACGGAAGCTTATCAACTGCTCGTGAAATCGCTCTAGCAATTCAAGCTGATGTAAACCAATATCGAGCTGGATATGAGCAAAAAGATGACATGACAATTTTAACGCTACTCAAAAAGTAGTTGACGTCAACTCAACAGTTAAATTTTTCAATTAATCGATAGACACCGATCGACCATTTTCCTATACTTGCAGTCGTAAATAACTAATTAAAAAATTATGTATCCATATTCGGCTGTCCAAGGGCAAGATCCGCAAGTTTATGCTGCAATTAGAGCGGAAGAACAGCGCCAACTTAAAGAGATCGAAATGATAGCTTCCGAGAACTATGTGTCAGAAGCCGTTTTAGAAGCAATGGGGTCAGTATTTACCAATAAATATTCCGAAGGATACATCGGTAAACGCTACTACGCTGGACAAGTAAACGTAGATACAATTGAAGGTTTAGCTATCGAACGTGCTAAACAGTTATTCGATGCCGACCACGCAAACGTACAAGCACTATCCGGTTCTCCAGCCAATGCTGCAGTTTATATGGCAATTGCCAAACCTGGTGACAAAATCCTAGGAATGAACCTAGCGCACGGCGGTCACTTGAGCCACGGTCATCCAGTTAATTTCTCAGGTATACTTTATGATTTTGTACAATACGGTGTTGATCCAGAAACTCATCTAATCGATATGGACGAAGTTCGTCGTCTAGCTCACGAACATAAACCAAAAGTAATCGTTGCCGGTTTCTCTGCTTACCCACGTGACATCGATTGGGAAGCTTTCAAAATGATCGCCGATGAAGTTGGTGCCATAACTTTTGCAGACATTGCACACATTGCGGGTCTAATCGCCGGTAAACAGCTCAAAAATCCAGTGCCAATTTTCGACGTAACTTCTACAACCACACACAAAACTCTTCGCGGACCTCGTGGCGCCATGATTATGTGTAAACAAGAGTGGGCCAAAGAAATCGATAAAGCGGTCTTCCCCGGAATGCAAGGTGGCCCACACGACCACATCAATGCGGCAAAAGCAATTGCCTTTAAAGAAGCTTTGCAACCTGAATTCCAAGACTACTCAAAACAAGTAATCCTAAACGCACAGCTACTTGCTGAAGAACTAATCAAGCGCAACTTTGTCATCACAACTGGTGGTACAGATAATCACTTGATGCTAGTAGATGCAGTTAAGTCTGGCGGTTTAACTGGTAAAGAAGCAGAAGAAGCACTAGAACACGTTGGTATCTCTTGTAACAAAAACATGGTTCCGTTCGACGAGCGCAGTCCATTTGATCCATCCGGAATACGTCTAGGTACGCCAGCACTTACAACTCGAGGCTTTAAAGAAGCCGAAGTGCGCAAGCTAGCCGACTGGATTGATCGCGCCTTCAAAAACCACACCAATATGACAGAATTAACAAAAATAAAAGCTGAAGTAGAAGAGCTTTGCATGCAATTCCCAGTTCCTGGCACAGTATAGTCGATTTACACACAAAGCACAGTCAAGAGGCGCACCTCAAGGTGCGCCTCTTGTTCGTTAAAAACAGAAAAGCTCAAGCTTACGCTCGCCTGCTTTTGAATTCCGCAAAATCTTTGGCAAACAGATATTTGTTATTTGCTAGTTCGTGTTCAATTGTGGAAACGGGTTGGCTGCCGTAATGGTGCCCTGGATAGATTTGGGTTTTTGATGGCAACTGTTTAAGGCGCTGGAGGCTTTCGTACATCAAATTAATGTCGCTTCCTTCTAAGTCGGTGCGCCCACATCCTTCGCAAAACAAGGTGTCACCTGTAAACAAGATGCCTTCATTCTTGAAATAAAAACAAATGCTGTCATCTCGATGGCCGGGTGTGAATAATATTTCTGCTGAAAGCTTTTCAATATTTAGTAAATCACCTTCTTTAACAGTTTTTAGACCTGCTTTTGCTAAATCACTAATTCGCTCAGCAGCTAGTGGATAACAGTAGACTGGGATATTGTATTTTGCACTAAATTCTGGAATCGCCGCAGTATGATCGGGATGGCTATGTGTTAACCAAATTGCTACAGGATTTTTGCCAAGTTTGTTTAAAGCTTCTTCAATCGGATCAAATTTATTAGGATCAATAATGATAACTTCTGATCCTGCCTCAGTATGCAACAAGTAGCTGCAATTTCTGTTTAAGCCGATAATTATTTGTTCAGCTTTTAGGGTCATAACCATTCAAATTTAATTAAAGCTCTTCAAGAGCAGCTGTTATCTTGATCGTTTTGCCACTTCGCCATACCTCCATTTCTAATTTGTCTCCAGGGAAACTTTGGCGAATGATGTCGCTTAAAGTGTACTTGCTAGTTAATTCCTTGCCATTAACTTTTTGGATAACATCAGCAGCTTTTAGACCTGCTTTTTCAGCAGGTGAGCCAGGTAAAACTGCAAAAAATCCTTCTGCATCGTTTCCTACTACCAAAGCCCCTTGTTCAATTTTTAAGTCACGTTCTTTGGCCAGCTCTGGCGTTAAAATCATATAACGAACTCCCAATTGTGGCCTCTTGATTTCGCCATATTTCTCCAAAGAGCTTAAGACCGGCTTTAAATCATCAACTGCAATCGCAAAGCCAATTCCCTGCGCACCGTTAGCCACAGCTGTATTTACTCCAATTACTTCTCCTTGCAGGTTGATTAAAGGGCCACCACTGTTACCTTGATTAATTGCCGCATCAGTCTGAATCAAATTGCTAAGCGTTTCTGCATTGCCTCCACGTTGATCCGAAGCCTGAATCTGTCGCTCTTTTGCGCTTATAATCCCCGATGTTACACTGTTTTGGAACTCGCCCAAAGCATTCCCAATGGCAATCACACTTTGCCCGACCACCAAATCTTTACTTGAACCTAATTGAGCAAATGGCAACTCTTTAGCTTTAGATTTACGTTCTTCATCTGTGAAAATTTGCACAAACGCCAAGTCATTAGCTGGGTCACGACTTACAACAGCTGCCGGGTACTCTTTGCCGTCATTCATTACTACGGTGTAGTCAGCTTCGGTATCTGCAACAACATGCTTATTTGTTACAACTAATCCATCCGCTTGGATAATAAAGCCAGTACCTCCACTTACCTGACGTTCAACGGTTTCTACTTCACTCTCTGGAACATTATTAAATGAAGGATTGCCAAAGAAAAATTGCTCAAACGGGGAAATCCCAAATGGCGATCGTCGTATAACCTGTAAATCTTTAGTTGCAATAATAGATACAACGGTAGGTTGCACTTTTTCGATTGCAGCGATTTGGGCAGTTTCATCTTTAGCTAACTCTTTAACCTTGGTGGCAGTTTGCTCTTTTGCTTTTACTTCAGTTTCATAACTTTTAATAGCGTTATTTGCTACATAATAGCCACCACCAACACCCGCCCCGAGTGAAAACAGAACGGTGACAATTAAAAATGCAACGAGATTAGAGTTACGCATATATTGAAATTAAGAGTAGTAAAATTTTTTGCAAGATTTAGGCCGCCTTTTTAATTGGATTCCCATCGGGTCCTTTTTGAACATCACCGTCACTATTAGTCTCATAAATAATTACCTTGTTAGGATCCACGGGCCCTGAATAGCCGCTAGCCCGAGCTGTCTCAGGTTGCTCAGTCTGCGACCCCGGTTTACTCTCAGGTAACGGAATCACTTTTGCAGAAGGTTTAGGATGTGCAGTAGGCTGATTCTCATCAAGTATAGGTACTTGCGGTGTTGCAGCTTCAATCGCTTTTCTTTCAGGGGCAATAATGCGATCCACACTTACAACTTCTTTTGACATCTCGGTAACAAGTTTTGCTAGCACATGCAGCTCGGCTTTACTTAGACGATCGACCGAGACAGCACCCTTCATATATTCAGGGTCACCAGTGATATCAACTATGCCTTTTTCCTTTAATTTTTCAGCACCAGCAGTATATGCGTAAGCTATAGGTCGGTATAAACTAAACCACTGGCAGAAAACCAGTATCATGGCCCCAGCTCTTGTTAAAGCTTCAGTCACCTCACCAGCTACATTGCTACCTGTTGTATCACCAATTTTCTTTCCAACCTTAGCTGCCTCTGCTTGATAGTCGATTTCCAGCCCAACTCGAAAGTTTCTATAAATAAGCTCAAAAAATCTCCTCACATCTTCACTAAAAGTCCCGTCAGTTAGCAAATTTATACCTGTTTCTTTAGCAACTTTAGCTAGAACCGAACCATTGACAACTGAAACTAAGTCAATAATAAGGCTAACATTGTCTTTGCTTAGTTCAATAATGCCTCGCCAAGCCTTAAGCGATTTTCGTAAATTAAAGTTAGGATCTTTCTCTTCATATGCTTTTAGCTCAGGGTCTTGTTCTAATCTTGCAACAATTGCATTAACTTCTTCATCGGGCAGCTCGCCAATTTTTTTTGCTAACGCTTGAATTTTATCTGCATCTAAGCTTTGCACCAACAGTTCTGCCTGCTCGGGATTAAGTCCAGCTTTTTCTAGTAACCAGGCTGCAACAGCATCACGTGTGCCTTGTGCAGATGGATTCATATATGGTCCAAGTAGTTCTCTAATCTGTTCCTCGGCCGCATCGGTTAAGCCTGTTTGGATTTTTTCAATAGCGCCTTCACCCATATACTTAAGCTAAATTCTAAAGTACTCACATTATACGCCTCCATTTTTCAAATCCAAAGAAAATTTTACTTTTTTATTTATTTTGAAAGTGAAGTATAGAAGGCGGACAAATAGGAAATTATATAGTGTCTATTGGTCGTTTTTTAGTTTGTGGACTTTCGGCAAGATAAACTTGTCTTACAGTCTAGTCTCTATTGATGACCGTTAATATTGCAGCAAAAGTTCGTGAACTTAGAACCAAACTTGGTTTAAATCAGCAAAATTTTGGCCTTAAACTTGGTTATAGTTCGGGCGCTATGATCTCGAAAATCGAAGCAGGTCAGCGAATTCCACACTGGGATGTTTTGCAAAAAATGGCAAAACTGGCCAAAGTCAGTATGGACTATTTTCTAGAACCAGAGGTAAGCGAAAAATCCAAAGCCAAAAGTGATTCATACTTGGCATTCCTTAAATTTCAACAAATGGTGCTCAAAGATGGGCTGCCAGATTTAAAAAGTTACCTGCAAATAAAGTACAACATGAGCTCAGCAGAGGTGGCTAAATTCGAAGATTTGCAAAGAAAAATTAGCGGAGAAGGGAAGTGATATAATTTTACAATTACAGCTTTACAAAATTGGGGGATGTGTTAATTTGTCGTCCTTTGGTTTTAAATATGCTTTCAGCGCTAAATTGCTCTTTGGGGTTTACAGATGTTGCCTATAGAAAGCTTGTAGGTCGAGTTTTTGGTAAAACACCTGATCAAGTAGTTAATTTGCACACTGCTACAATTAGGAATCTTGCGGCACTTCTTTTAGATTCCGGCCCAGCTGATCGCCTAGTTGCATCTGGATCAAGGCTTGATCTTGGTATTCGCACAGAGGAAGGTTTGAAGTTCAATCCAGATCCTTCGGTAATTAAGCTTATTGATGCAATGCGTTTTGCTTTGTCACAACCTGTAAATCTAGGTTCCGCATCATTGCTAAACTGCTTTTCTCATCAAGCACTGTTATTCGCGGCATACACACAGGCCTATTTAGCTGAAAATGGATATGATCGATCTAAAATTCAGGATCCAATCGATTTTGAGTTTTTTTATCCTTTGGAAGAAGTTGTTACAAGTAGAGGGTTTGAATTACCAATTGGCCCTTTAGACACATACACAGTTGGTTTAACGCCCATAGACGTTAACTATGAAGTAGTAAATAATCCGTTATCTGGTTGCCCTAATATGCTTTCTGCTCATGGATGGGCAGTGCCTCTGGATGTTATGAGAACAATCAAATATGAGTTTCCTCATGCTAATGTTTTAGCCAGTCAAAGGCATTTTGTTGGCGGGAGGCCTAAAGATACAATTGCGGCATTTAGTTTAGGTAGATTTTTTGGTACTCAAGGGCACGCTGATTATGATCCACATGCGTTAGGCATTGTATTTAAGCGGGCACAGCAAGAACATCGCAAAAGTATGAGAAGTGGTGCCCCAGATATTCCTGTTGAAATTATGTATGATGATGCGCGTTCTGCAAAAGCTCGTCAAAGTGCTTTAACTCAAGCTCAAATAAGGCAAATATTTGGATTGCCTGATCCGCTTGCAAGTCAAAGAATGCGAGAGTTAATTAAATAGCCGTGCTTTTGTTGCTTAAAAGCACAAACTTGCTAAAATAGTGAAGACTAATCGACATTATGAATTATTTTAAAGAGGTTTTTTCTGCGCTAATATCTGAAAATGTTAAATAAAAAAAGGCAGCTGGTCGAGAAAGAGATTTGGAAGATGTAGAGGCACTATTAAAGCTTAAAGAAATTTAAAATTACTTCATGGCCAAGACTAATGTCAGTATAGAAACACTTCGTGAGTGGAAAAAAGCTCCTGTAGAGTCTCATTTTAATTGGCTTCATTCAGCCATAGAGTTTGTCAGAGAGTTAGAAAAGAATAAAAAGAAAAAGTAACGGGAATGTTTTGCAAACATAAACGTCGTCGCCTCGGACAATGCTTGAGGCTTGCTTGGCATTACCTCGGCTCCTAGTTTATCTGAACCCTACGGCTTCGCTTCAAGCCGTCCCC
>CAYLRB010000042.1:0-7789 GCA_964386265.1 uncultured Candidatus Peribacteria bacterium
AAGACTATCGGCTATAATTAGAGCTTCCATGTCGAAAGCAAAGCGGCCGATTTTTTGGAGTGCAAAAATTTCATGTGCAACTTCTGCCTTAAATAACTTGAAGCCACATTGGGTATCACGGATCCCATCAATTAAAAATAAGCGTATTAGAACATTGCCAAGGCGTCCAAGGGCGACCCTGTACCAAGGTTGACGAACATGAACTTTGCTCTTTTTTAAATAACGTGAGCCAATTGCTATTTCAGCATTATTTACAGACATCGCTTGCAGGAGCTTAGAAAGCTCCTCAATGGGAGTTGAATTGTCCGCATCTGTAAACAGTATTAAGTGGCCTTTACTAGCAATAACACCAGACTTTACGGCGCAGCCTTTGCCTTGATTTTTTTCTAGTTCAACTAATTTTAAGTTATTAAATTTTTTTTGCATTTTAGTAATAACCTCTGAAGTCTTATCGCTACTTCCGTCATTGACAACAATAACTTCAGCATGCAGGTTTTGATCTTCTAAATAATCAAAAATTGAAAGTAGGGTAGGCTTGATTCGATTTTCTTCGTTATACGCAGGGACAATAATTGAAAGCTCATATTCGCAATTTGCTTTGCTCCATAAATGCGATTCGGAAATTCTAAAAGTCCAAATTTTGTTACCTAAGAAGTTCCAAGTAAGTACCAATAAAGAAGTCAGCATTTTGGCTAAAATGTACCAAATTCCTAGGACTTCAACGAAAATGTGCATGCAGGCCAATGTTAAGCAAAGCCCACCAGTAGATACCAGCGCAAATTTGATGTAAAGTTTTCTGTAGTTTTGAGAGCTATTATTAAACGTCCAAACTTTGTTTAGAACAAAGTTGTTAGTGACAGCTGCCATAAAGGAGAAAAAACTAGCATGCAAAACAGGTAGTCCTAAATTTTCAACAAGCAGATAAAGCACAATTAAGTCGATTAATGTGCCGCTAACACCAACAAGTGAGTATTTGATGAAAGGTTTAAAGTCCTGCAGCAATCTCTTCAGCATAACGGATTTTGAAAATATAAGTATTGTTAGAACTGTATACTTGCTCAAAAGTTCTAGGATTTGAGCTTGCCCAGTCTAGCTCATGATTCTTCACAAAGCCACTTGAACCCAAGCTTATTACTAAAAATTGTTTGTTAGCCTTTTTTAAATTGTTTAGCCAAGCGGTGTAGCTGGGATTAGTTCTAATTGAGTCTTTCTCGTCTTTATAATCAAAGTAGCGGCAGTCAAAACAGCTATTGATATTAACATAATTTACGTCTCTTGCGAGGTCTCTACCGAATAGGTGATAGTGAAAGTTGAAACCCGTGTAGGCTACATTTGCTCCTGGAGCGTTTTCATTTAGCCACTCGCTAAGGTTGTATAGTGCTAACATGTTTTTGTCTTCTTTAAACCAGATTTTTGCCCATTCTTCACGGATTTCTTCTCGTTTTTTTAGGCTGTAGTCCGTTAAGGTTGTGCTTCCGGTAAGTATGAAGCCAATAAGTAAGCTAGAGATTAGCAATTTAGGTTTAGTTGCGTTATTTGCTAGTATATAAATCAATGCTACTGCTGCAAAAATTAAAAGCAGGTACAGTCCAAAGTAGAATCCAGTACTAGTTGGAGAAAGTAAGTTTAAGTAAAATATTACACGTTCGCTATAAGGAATTGCACTGGCAGGTTTAATAAATGTAAAAAGAAAAGAGTAGCTAAATGATAAAGCGCAAATAGTGTAAAACAATAGGCGGAAAAAACGGTGACGATGAGCCCAGTAACCAAAAGCTAGAGTTCCAACAAGCAAAAAAGGCATTGAGTAGCGTATGTTCGCATGCAAATCTCTAAATGTATATGGAGCTTTCCAGTATAGATAAAACAAAACTGTTAGAGCTAAGGCTAGTAAAATATATTTAAAAATAACGGTGGCTTTTCGTTTTTGAATGATGCAAGAAATTGCGGCAAGCAAAAGTAGCACTGGTAACAATGTCATCAAGAGCCCAATAGGGCTTGTGATGTAAAAGTAGTGAGTTAAAAATTCACTTAAAGATTGCCAGTCTGTTACATTCTTCAAAAGGGAAGTCGTTTGTAGTAGCTCATTAACGCCTCCACCGGAATAGCCTTGGAAAATCTGCCAAGTTCCTAGCTTAACTTCAACTGGAAACAGTGGATTTCCTGCGCTTAACCAGTTTCTAATGTAAAAGAAGCCGCCAGTAAGGATTGTCATTAGCCCAGCCAACATTGTTCCTTTGGTAAACAGTTTTACGGTAATTTGTTTTCTGATTATTCCTACGAATCCAATAGCCAAGAATACAAAAACTAGGAGTGATCCATAGATAAGTCCCAAATATTTTGTACCAATAAAAAGGCCGAGACTTAGACCAAAATAATAAAAGTCGACTAATGCAAATTCATTGGAATTTTTCTCATGCTTAAGATTTTGCAACTTACTATTTAATTCCGACAAGAAGTACAGGGCAATTACAAACATCAAACTAAAAAACAAGTCAACCAATGCCAACCCTGCTTGATGAACGAAAATTAGCATATAAAAGGGGACTGCTGTTGCGACTAATGACACCTTTTGCCAAGTTCCCCAATTTCTTAATAATTTAAACAGTGCTAACCCCAAGAACGCAAATAATGGGAAATTTATTAGACTAACAAAAAAATCATTTCCAAAAGGTAAAAAAGTCCACAAGTCTAGAAGTTCATAATTGCTTGGATAGTAGCCAATTGGGCCAGCAAAGGCGTTATAGTATACCTCAGTAAGTGAACCTGTCTTTAGCCATTCAACAACAAAGGGTAGATGATAAGCAGCACTATCGTAATCTAACGGAATTTGCAGAAGAGAGTTAAAACTTTTGATAATTAGAAGTGCTACTATTGGGACAAACAATCCTATGCTAATGAAAAAAGTGCGCCAGCAAATTTGTAGTTGAGGAAATCTTGTTTTTTTTGCTTTTATTCCGCACGTAATTACTACAAAAATCGACCAAATGAGGCTCAGTATGCTGGAATTTGTAAAGCTGATTAAACCCAGAGCCCCTAAGCTTATAAGGATAAGAGTGATTTGAGTAACATGGATCAAAAGTGTGGCCAAACAGAGTCTGCTCCAAGATTTGATAATAAAAGAATCTACACGCAGAGCTAAAAGCATCGAGCTAACTACAAGTGCAATGTTTACAAATACAAACTGCAAAAAGTCAAAAATCACAATTTCTGTAATTATACTTAAGGCATTTTAGTATAAATCTACAAAATACTCCATACCTAACTAGTAGCCAAAGCTCTTTTAAAAAGTAGGTGTTTATGCTATAATTACAAGATATAATAATTAATATGGTCATAGCTTTAAGTGTAAGTGAAGGTGGAGAAAAACCTATTTTATTAGGCGGAAATAATATTAGTGAAATTGTTTTTGGTCTGTTAGCTTATGAAAAAGGTAAGAATGATGTTGCGAAGGTAGGGCTTGCTGATCCACGATTTGCTAATGCTGTTGAGGGTGAGTTGAGCGGAATGATTGAGGATTTAGCAGGCACAACTCCAGAGCAAGCACCAAGTACACTTGGAGTTATGCAAGCAGCTCTTACTGTTGGTGCGGAACAAACTAGTGTTGGGCAAAAGATAGGACAAGTTTTGCAATTTGGGAAAGAGAAAGCACAGAAAGCAATAGATAAACTTCCTCCAGAAGTTAAATTAAAAGCCAAATACATGGCTCTGATTCTTGCAGCAAGATATGTTGCTAATCATCAAAAGACACCTGCTTTGGGCAAAGTAGCCGCGATGGAAGTTGAAAAATGGGCAACGGCCAAACTGGAAGAGTTAGCAAAATCTCAAGATGCCGCCGCAAGTCAAGCTGGTGTCGCAGACGGTGAAATTGCAGAAGCTGCCTAACAATAGGCTACCATCTTGGACAATTATTAGTATAATTTAGAAGCAAAATTTGACTAAAAAAGTGTTAAAATCCCCAAACCATTCAGAAAAAGTAAGCTTAGGCCGACTGCACCGCTATACCTTAATTGTAGGTATTGTTTCGTTACTTTTGGCATTTTTTATCTTTATATCTCCACTACTCACAGTGTTGATCGCTGCTGGAGTGATTGCAATTGATCTTGTTGGCCTAAATGATTGGCTTGTTAGTAAAATTAAGTCACGCGGGCTCGCCGCTTTTCTAGTAACAATAGTGGCGCTTTTAGTTATTGTAACACCGTTAGTCTTATTTACAATTTTTGCTGCAAGCGAAGCCGTAAGCTGGTTGAAAAACTTGTTTACAGCCATCGATTGGGAAAATTTCACCCTTGCAAGTTTGGTACCTGAAGCTTTTTCAAACACCAACTGGGGGCAAAACTTAATTAATTACCTCAATAGTAGTAGTGTCTCAAACATTGATTTTGCTGGTATAATAAGAGAATCATTAAGCTCTCTCACGTCATTGAGTGGGCAAATTTTTACACAAACAACAAACTTATTTAAAAGCCTATCACTTGTTTTAGTCTATAGTTTGATCTTTGTGTTTTGCCTATTTTACTTCTTATATGATGGGCACTCATTCGTAAAACACTTAAAAAAATTAATACCTCTACCAACTGGACATAAAGATGCTCTTTTTACTAAGCTAAGTCAGTTAAGTAAGGGTATAACTTATGGTGTATTCGGCGCTGCTTTGGTTCAGGGAGTTTTAGGCACAATTGGCTTCCTAATAGCTGGCATAGATAATCCTGTTTTTTGGGGGGCAATGATGGCAGTATTTTCACCAGTCCCTTACATTGGACCAACCATTATCTGGGGGCCGATCGTACTCGTCCTTGGCTTTAACGGTGACTTTTTCAGCGCAATTTTCATTGCTCTATGGGGAATGTTAATTGTAGGGACATCAGACAACCTAGTTAAACCATATTTGATTGGTAAATCAGTAGAGATAAATCCACTACTAGTAATGCTAACGCTTATTGGTGGCATCTTGGTTGTTGGTTTAGAAGCAATTATCTACGCCCCCTTCTTACTTTCCCTCCTCTTCAGTTTCTTGCATATTTACGAAATTGAGTACCTTAAGGAATGACAAAAAAGCCCCCGCCTGTCGGCGGGGGCTTTTTTTAAGTATACAAATATTATTTGCCACTTAGGAGATAAACAAATGTTGCGAACATTCCGCGTGTTACTTCTTTTTGTGAGCTTAGTTCTTTTGCAAATAGGCCAGTTGGAGATTCTTTAGATGCAGCTGCTAACATTTTTACAGCTTCTTCTCCAGTTAAGGCAGCTCCAGCATCAAATTTTGATCCTTCAGTTGGTGCATCAAGAAGTCCATTTGCTACTGCAGCACCTAGGAATTCTGCATACCAAGCATCAGGAGCAACATCAGCGAACTTAGGCATACCGTTATCACCGATTAATCCAAAAGCTTTAACTAGGATTTTTACGGCTTCCGCTTTGTTGATAACTTTGTCTCCACCGAAGGTGCCGTCACTATATCCTTGCACAACACCTTGTTCTTTTAGTTTTGTAAATGCAACTTCTTCTGCTGGCATTACTTTATCTTGTGGTAAGTTTTCGCGTAAACCATCCATCGCATCTAAGATATAACTTGCATAATCTTTAGCTTGCCAAATGTAGCCTTGTAAGCCGTATTTTAGTTCACCATCTGGAAGTGCATCAACGGCATCCATATAGTATTTTAGTTCGGCAAGAGCTTCTGGTCCAAAAAGTTGACCAAAGTTGTATGATTCAAGTTCTTTGCGTACGTTCTCCATTAATTCATAGAATTCAGTATTAGATAGATTGGAAACGTTTTTTAACATTGCGAAATATTTTTCCTGATCGTTAACGTCATCTACCAAGCGTCGAATGTCATATTTTAACCAGTATACATCAGCTTCATAGGAATCATCAGCAACGAGGGCTAAGTCTTCATCTAATTTGTTATAAATAGTTCTAGATAACTCATACAAGTTTTTTTCGCCAGTTAGATAAGCTTCATCTTCTAGCATAGCAATTAGTTCATCATAAAGAGAACCACTGCCAAGTCGGAATTTAACTTCATCTTTTAGGTAACTAAGCTCAGCTTTTCGTTCAATTTCGCCCATGTTCATATACCGCTCCATTTCAACATATTGCCAATAAGCGTCTACAAGCTCATAAATTTTTTCGTCTGTGTCTGCTGCTTCCAATTGATTTAAGAAGTCAGCTTTTACCTCTTCATCGGTGATTGTTTTAATGTTGTGCGTTAGTTCTACTATTTGCGTTTCCATGTAAAATTGATCACGTAAACTAGAGAACGTCTCATAACTTTTGTTTTGATCTATTACAGCTTGGATTTCTGCTTTAAAGTAAGCCACTCGCTCAGCTGTTAATCCGCTGTAGTTTAGGTCTTTTAGAAAATAGTAAATTTCAACTTCTTGATAATACTTAGTTAGTACTTCTCTTAAGTCAGTATAGTTTTTTGCAGCTAATAATTCATCAAAGCGCCCAACGTAATAAGCAAATTTTTCTTGTGGCATCGCGGTATAAGAAGCTTCTTGTTTGATATAATAAACATCTTGTATAGCATAGATCTCAGCTTGAATCATCTCTAGCTCTTCAACTGAGCTAACTTTTTTTAATCTCTCTAGTAGGGAGCTTTTTTGCTCATCTGTAAATGCCTGATTGTAATCAGCTTCAAGATCATTAATCATCCAGATTGGATCAATAGTTAGACTATAAGCATTAATAAATGCTTCTGCGTCAACAATGCTCATTATCTTTTCATATTGACCTTTTAGTTCAGCTTTTTTTGCTTCATCTTTAACTGATCTTTCAATTTCTTCAATCATATATTGTCCATTTCCATATGCAAATGTGTAAAATAGATTGGTTGCTTTATCAAGTTCTTCTTGAGTTTTTGCATCAGAAATTGCTTTCTTAATGTCGGCTATTAAGCTTTCAGAAACACCTTTTAGTGCGTTATTTTTTCCAATCTCATTTATATAGTTAGCTTTTTGCTCTTCTAAACTCAACTCGACACTTGGATAAAAAGAAATTTCTTGTGGATAGCCACCGCCTTTCACTTCTTCTTCGGAAATTAGTTTCGTTTCAACATTAGCTGTCGCAACTTGACTAGTGATAACTAATAGTAATAGTGCTTGGCTCAAGAATAGAGCCATATTAAGTTTAAACTTTCCCTTCATTTTAATAAGGTTAAAAATCTCTATTATAGTAATAACAGAGGTTTAACTTAGCAAGGAGATTAATCTGTTAGGCTTGCGTGAACAGCTTTTAGGTTGTCTTGCTCAGCCATCTGAGGTTTAGCATCGGCAAATTGAAAACCTTTGTTTACTGGTACCAAGTGAATGTGTACGTGAGGTACTTCAAAACCTTCTGTCCAACTAATCACACGGTCGGAAGCCGTTTTTAGCTGTAGTAATTTCGCCACTTTTTTTGCTGCTAATTGCAGTTCGATGTAGTCTTCATCGGTTAAATCAAAAATATGGTCGTGCAAGTTTTTTTTAGGAATTACTAGGGTGTGCGCCTTGGCAATTGGAGCTATTGTTAAAAACGCCATGTGTTTTTCGTCTTCCCAAATTGTATAAGAAGGGAGCTCACGGTCGGCAATTTTTTCAAAAATCGATTTAGACATGTTGTTGAGATGGTTAGTAAGGTAGTTTTGTTGGTTTTCTTGTTCGCAAAGATGATATTATAGTTTTTTTTGAAATTTGGTAGGTTTTTCGTAGGTGGTTGATTTGTTGGAGAGGCAGGGCAGGGCAATGGGCAGGCAATTTGCCCTCGAGGGTAAAAGTTGTTGTCAAAAAAAGTAATGGGGAAACGGAGG
>CAYLRB010000043.1:0-7603 GCA_964386265.1 uncultured Candidatus Peribacteria bacterium
AATTACAATTAGTGGCTGTGATAAAACAATTCCGGGTGCTTTAATGCCCTTAGCTAGAACAAATGCCATCGGGTTAACTTTGTATGGCGGTACAATCTTGCCGGGTCGTTACAAAGGCGAAGATTTAACAATCGTTAATACTTTTGAAGCAATTGGAGCCCATGGAGCTGGTAAAATTTCTGCAGAGGAGCTAAAGCAAGTTGAATGTCATTCATGTCCCGGATCAGGTTCATGCGGTGGTATGTTTACGGCAAATACAATGGCGTCTGTAATTGAGGCAATGGGTATGAGTTTACCTGGTAGTGCTTCACACACGGCAGTTGATCGTGAGAATAAAATCTCGACAGATAAAATCCGTGACTGTGAACAAACAGTAGCAGCTTTATTCAATTTATTGGAAAAGGGGATCAGAACTCGAGATATCATGACCAAAAAAGCTTTTGAAAATGGGATTACAATGATGATGGCACTTGGTGGATCTACTAATGGTGTTTTGCATTTGTTGGCTTTGGCTAAGGAAGCCGAGGTAGATTTGAAGATTGATGATTTTAATCGAATTGGGGCAAAAGTTCCACTTCTAGGTAACTTTAAGCCTTTTGCAAAATATGTTATGGCTGATCTAGATAAAATTGGCGGCATCCCGCTGGTTATGAAGCATTTATTAGATTACGGGTTAATTCATGGAGACTGTTTGACTGTCACAGGTAAAACTGTAGCTGAAAATTTAAGTAGCGTAGTTGCTTTACCAGCCGAGCAGGACGTTATTTATCCAATTGCTAAGCCCTTGGCCGAGGCAGATAAACACATATTGATTCTACGTGGATCATTAGCACCAGATGGGGCAGTAATTAAGCTAAGTGGCAAGGAGATTGCTGAACATTCAGGGCCTGCACGCGTTTTTGATAATGAAGAAGCAGCTCTGCAAGCTATTTTAGATGGCAAAATCAACAAAGGCGATGTGATTGTTATTCGTTACGAAGGTCCAAAAGGTGGGCCTGGAATGCGTGAAATGTTGTCACCATCAGCTGCACTAATGGGGGCAGGCTTAGGGAAAGATGTTGCTTTAATTACGGATGGCCGATTTTCGGGCGGTACTCACGGCATTATGATTGGACATGTAACTCCAGAAGCACAAGACGGCGGACCGATCGCTTTAGTAGAAGAAGGGGATACAATTACAATAAATATCCCTAAAAAAACAGTTGATGTGATTTTGACTGAGGCTCAGTTGGCTGAACGCAAAGCAAATTGGCATGCTCCAGAGCCTAAATATAAGCGAGGAGTTTTGGCCAAATATATTAAACTAGTGGGGTCAGCTAGTGAGGGGGCTGTAACAACTTAACCAAAAAGTGATCCCGGGGTAACTTTTGACAAATTATCTATAATCAACAACATGAAAACCTACAAAATAGCAGTATTAGCGGGGGATGGTATTGGGCCGGAAGTAATGTCTGAGGCTTTAAAAGTTTTAGAAAAAACGGGAGAACTTTACGGTTTTGCATTGGATTTTCAGCCCGGTTTAATAGGTGGTGCTGCTTATGACGATTGTGGTGAACATTTACCACAGTCAACTTTAAAATTGTGTAAAAGTACAGATGCCATTTTGTTTGGATCAGTTGGTGGTCCTGTTGATCAGCAAGATCAGCCCAAGTGGCACAATGCCGAGAAAAATGCAATTTTGGGAATTAGACAATACTTTGATTTGGCAGTTAATTTAAGACCAGCAACGATTTATCCTGAATTAGCACATTTATCTCCACTTAGGGCAGGTATTATCGCTCAAGGTGTGGATATTTTAATCATTCGTGAACTAGTAGGTGGGATATATTTTGGCGAGCACTATTTGGGTGAAAACGAAGCGCATGATGTTTTGCATTACACAAAAGAGCAGATTTTAAGACCGCTACATTTTGGCTTTCAAGCCGCAAAAAAACGCAAAAAAAGCTTAACAGTTGTAGACAAAGCAAACGTACTTGATTCCAGTCGCTTATGGCGCAAGCTTGCGCAAGAGGTCGCATTGGGCTATCCAGATGTTAGTCTGGATTTCATGTATATCGATAATGCTTGTATGCAGATAGTTAAAAATCCATCACAGTTTGATGTTATCGTTACCGAAAATATGTTTGGAGATATTTTGAGTGACACCGCATCCGTCTTGCCCGGCTCTCTTGGGTTAATGCCATCGGCAAGTTTAGGTAAAAAAATCCATCTTTATGAACCAATTGGTGGGTCAGCTCCTGACATTGCGGGTAAAAGTTTGGCAAATCCAATTGCGCAAATTTTGTCGGCAGCTTTAATGCTAAGATATTCATTTAACGAAGAAACAGCCGCCCAAGCAATTGAGCAAGCTGTCTCTAAAGTTTTAAAAGCCGGTAGTAGAACAGGGGATTTGGTCAGAGTTGGAGAAGAAAAACTTTCAACTCAAGCAATGGGAGACCTAATCCTTAATGAGATAAGCTAACATTCTAAGCGCCTCGGCTTTGGTTAATTTGCTCTCAGGATAAAAGCGATAATTGTTTTCTTTGGTTGGGCCATCAAATAGCTCGGCTTTTACTAGTTTTGCCAGTTGAGGGTAGTAATCAGCCGTACTTGATACATCAACAAAGTTAACTGCATTTGTTTCTTTTAGCTTATCAATTTTTAGTTCTTCAAGTAGTTTAAAGTAAAGCTTGATAGCTTCAACACGAGTAAACTCTTGAGGTGTTTTGTCACGCAGTTCTTGATCTTCAATAATAATACCAAGTTTTTTTAACAGTTCGTTGATCGCTAAACTATCTGATTCAGGTTTGTACTTGATCCAGTAGTTATATGTCCATCTAATAATCTCAGAACGAGTAATGGTTGCATCAGGAGTAGGGAAGATATTTGCAGTTTCTGTAATACTCAGTTCCTCAACAAAAGCTGCAACGTGTTCCTCTACCCAATGTCCACCAAGGTCAACTTTAACAGTCTGTGTTGTAAATTGGCCATTCTCATTTTTTGTTACGACCACAAAGTATGTAAAATGATCAGTTTCAAAAACTAATTTTTTACCATCTTTCGTTTCTCTAAGATTTGGGTTGTCTAGTTTTTCAAACTCTTCAGTTTTTTCATTAAAGAACCAAACCTCCATCTCTTTAGGATCTACCACTTTAAGGTGTTCAGGTCTTTCAACGGTGATACGAGCACTTTTACTTAATTTTACGCTATTACCACCTGTGTTGGTTTTAACTAATATTGCAACTTCAGGGTTTAAGCCTTTTGGTAATTTACCTTTCTTAAAGTTTTTGTAATTAACAACTTTTGGAGCAGATATTTTAAGACTCTTAACTTCTTCTTCGCCTTCAATTGTGATCTCTGTGCCAGCTTCAAAATTAACTTTTACTTCACGGTTTTGACTTTGTAGGTAAGTGTCTTTTGTAATTACTTGTTTTGCTTGTGTTTCACCATTTTCTTCGACTGAATCTTCTGTTTTGTTAACTGTAACAGTTTTATTACCGCTGTTTAGATTAGCACCACCATTTGTTGTATCTTCCTCCGCCTGCTCTTCTTCCTCTTCGGTGTCATTATCCGAAATAAAAACTCCTACTGATCCAGCTTCAAGCTCTGCATAAAGATCATCTTCACTTAAAACTAGGTAGGCCAATGTGACAGTTTCATCGCCTTCAACTTCAGTATCATCCACAGCTGTAACGGTTACATTCTGAGCTTCATCCCAGTTTTCAGAGGTAAAGACTAAACTTTCTGGTTCAAAGGTAAAGTCTTCGCTAACTGTACTTAAGTTGATCGTTACATCAGATTCCGGTTCAGTATTAAGTGTAAACG
Organism: uncultured Candidatus Peribacteria bacterium; assembly: GCA_964386265.1. Classification (GTDB taxonomy): domain Bacteria; phylum Patescibacteriota; class Gracilibacteria; order UBA1369; family UM-FILTER-41-14; genus CAYLRB01. The sequence goes on from CAYLRB010000043.1 coordinate 3,805, forward strand.
GAATAGTGTCAGAAGTTGCACCTTCTTCACTTATAGTTACCGCGCCAGAAATTGAAACGCCTGCTGTGTCGTTGTCAGTTATTGTGACACCAAGGATACTAGGGAATGGTACAAAGTAGTTAGTATCGTCACTTGCGCGGAAAATAAATAAGTTGGCATCTTCAGTACCTTCAATTAGCGCATCATCGGTTCCTGAGATTGTTAATTCTTGTGTTTCATTCCAGTTTTCTGGTGTAAATACCAAGGTTTCTGGAGCATATGTAAAGTCAGCACTTAAAGTACTGAAACTTAAAGTTACATTTGCTGTTGGTTCTGATGTCAAAACAATTGACACTGTGTCGTCAGTACCTTCACTAACAATTGTGTCATCGTCAGATTCGGTGATTGTTAAACCTGCAACATCGTCATCGGTAACCGTTACACTAACAGCACCTTCTGCACCACTGTACAGGTCGTCGATACTAGTTACGGTGTAAGTGATATTTACAACTTCGGTAGACTCTTTAATTTGATCATCAATAGCAGTAATTGTTACTGTTTGTGGATCGCTCCAATTTTCTAATGTGAATATTAATTCGTTAGTATCAATATTGAACTCTTCAGTGTCAGCAGTTAGTGATACCACTACCTCTTCCGCAGGTGCATTTGATAAAGATATGCTAAATGTGTCTGTATTAACTAGCTCTGCCTCGCCAACCGCTGTTGTACCATCTGTTTCCGTAACAATAATACCTGAACTATCGTTGTCAGAAATGTTGACAGTTAATGGATCGATCAATGCACCATCATAGTAAGCATCAGCACTAGTTGAGACAAAGTTAAGTACATTTAAGTAGTTGTCTGCTTGATCAACACCGTCGTCGGTTGCAGAAACAGTAATTGTTTGCGGAGTGTCCCAATCTGAAGATGTAAATATCAACGAAGTTTGGTCAACAATAACGTTGTCACTACCAGCAGCAGCTGAAATTTCCAAGTTTACATCACCAATTGGTTCAGATCCCAAAACTATTGTAAAAGTATCTGTTGATCCATCTTCGCTCACAGTAGTATCATCGTCAGATTCTACAATGTTAATAGACGCGGTATCGTTGTCTAATACCGTTACTGAAATTGGATCAAGTGTAAGTTCATTGTAGGTTAAGTCGCTACTTGTTGTCGTCACTTCTAAACTGTTGATATAGCTTGCACCTTCGTCAATGTCGTTGTCTATAGCTGAGATTGTCACAGTTTGTGGTTCATCCCAGTTCTCTGTTGTAAATTCCAGTGAACTTTCATCCATAGATACATTGTAGCTTTCTGCAGCCAATGCTAAGTTTACTGTAACCGTATCAGTCGGTTCGGAGCTAAGAACAACGGTGAATGTGTCAGTTGTTAAGCCATCTTCGCTCACAGTATTGTCATCGTCTGTTTGTGCTACAGTTACGCCAACACTATCATTATCTGTAATTGTTAATGTATGTGTAGCATTTGTACCTACAGATGCGCCATTCGTTGGGTTGGCAAGACTTAAAACAACAGTTTCATCACCTTCTACCAATCCATCTTCAGTAATTTGTACTTCAATAGTTGTTGAGGTTTCACCATCAAGAATAGTGGCTGTACCATCTGCAATTGTAAAATCAGTTCCATCTCCCGTTGCGGTGCCACCTCCTGCTCCAAAAAGTACCGTGTAGTCAACAGAGGTGTCTCCATCAACTGCTGCGCTACTTTCGATTGTTATAATTTGACTAAGGCCATCTTCCTCTACGGAAGAGGTTGCGTCTGTAAACTGAACAGTAGTTGGTTGGAAACCATAAATAGTACCGATTGCACCATCAGTCGCGGAACCAGTTCCACCACCTTTTACGCCACCATCAACAATTGAGTTAATATTGACCCCAAAATTATCTGTGGCGTAGGAAACTGAAACTCGACCACCGCCACCACCACCACCATTAGCTAATCCACCAGTAGTACCACCGTTACCTCCAGCTGCTAAGATTAATCCAAGGCCGCTAATTTCATTTGTCTCTACATAAATCGAGCCACCAGATCCACCACCACCAGCGTAGCCAGATAAGGCAGTTCCGTTGCCGCCATTTGCGCTAATTTGACCGTTAATAATTAAATCGCCACCAGTATTTAAGTAAACTCTACCGCCACCATCACCGCCAATATTTGGGCTATTACCGCTTGCACCACCAGATCCTAAAAAGGTTGGATTTGATTCGCTACCGTAAGTAGCGCCAGATGAGGCTAGAGCGCCACCACTATCCAAGCCTCCAATGCCTCCATGCCCCGCGCCACTACCGCCAAAGCTTGAACCGCCTACGAAAATACCAGCACCAGCCGCTGCTGTTGTACAGATGCCTGTTTCGGAGTCTGGTCCATAACCACTGCTACCATCGCCACCGCTACATCCGCGTCCATCTGTGTTAATAGAGCCTGTTACAGTAATATCTCCAGTAGTTGTAAGATTTACACCATCTGTGTCACCATCGGCGTGAGTTAATTGAGCACCAGCTTCAACAGTTATGTTGGTTAATGACAAGCTATTATCTAGTGTACACCAACCATCACTTGCAGAGCCGGTATTGTAGTCGGCAAATGTTAGACTATCACTACTTAGGTATGCGGATTCCGTTACCCGTGAAGGATTAGACGTAGTACCCTGACAATAATACTTGTATGTACTAATACTGGTGTCTTTTGCCATTATTGTACCTGCTGTTGCACCACCAAAGCCACTTGTGCCAGCTGCCACAGTTACATTTGTTGCAGCTAATGTATTACTCCCGTTATGTGCAAGATAAATACGACCACCAGCACCAGCGTAACTACTGTGAGTCCAGCTAACGCCATCACCGCCATCTGCACTTAATGTTCCAGCCCCAGAAATTGAGCCTGCTGTAATTTTAATTGTACCACCAGAACCACCGCCACCCGCAAAACCTGAATCGGCCTCTCCATCACCACCATCCGCTGTAATCGTTCCGTCAATATTGACATTTCCTGAAGCTGTGATGGCTACTTTACCACCACCATCACCACCATTCCCATAAACATCATCACGTCCACCGCCTGAACCAAACAGGAAGCTAGATACAACTTCATCACCATAGACACCGCCTGAGCTTGTAGCGCTACCACCATAGCTACCACCGCCGGGTGTTGCTCCGCCAATACCAAAGCCTGCTGTGGAAACAGTACAGGTTCCAGTTGCTGTAGATTGGCCATAACCATTCTCGTAAGAAGTGCCTGAATTGTTTGTAGTTGTACCACCACCTTCACAACCACGTGCATCAACATCAATAGAACCACCATTTTCAATATTTACGGAACCAACGTTAATATTTATCCCGTATTTCTCCTCATTTTTATGGATAATTTTACCACCATTTTCTACTACAAGTGCACCACTAACGGTTACATCTATCTGCGCTGCTGCATCAATAATAAGAGTTGCTCCGTTTTGAACGGTAAGACTATTTGGGTTTACATCATCGTCAAATTCACAATAACCATCGCCGCTCCCGTATGCTATTGTCACATCATCACCAGTCAAACTGGACTCGGTAATACTTGGGTCCGGACTAGAATAGCTACCTGTACAGCTTATCGTTACGTTATCCGCCAAAGCTTTTAGCAGAGTGTCTCCTACAAAGTTCCAATAATTTAATAAAAGTAGGCTTGTTATACCTAGGCTGACAAGCGCAATTGAGCGCCAATTAGTCAGCTTTTTTCTAATTGAGTTATACATGATGTACATTTGGTGGTTTAAATAGTACAAAATAAATCTTGTAATTATACCAGAAAGCTG
>CAYLRB010000044.1:0-7322 GCA_964386265.1 uncultured Candidatus Peribacteria bacterium
AAACGCAAAAAAGGTGTCTACTAGAAGAGAGGTCTATCACGGCCTGAAACTAAGAAAGAAAAGTAGGCGGTGAGACAGCGATGTGCAAAACAAAGCTCTTCGAGTAGACACCGACAGATAGGGACCTAGAACTATCTGAAAGAAATTGACATAAGCTTCACTTCCGATTAGATTAGAGTCGTACGGATCGGACTGCTTGTTTATGGAGTGTAACTTAGCGGTTAGAAGCTAGATTAAAGGAGCGACTGGTTGTAAGTTACCAAGCGGGAACCAAAGAAATGCGGTAGCAAGAGGTCAGGCAAGCCACCATCATGAAGCCTACGGGGTAAATTTTGGTGAATAAAAGGCAGAAAGCGAAGAACCTAAGGCTGGTAATAAATTATCAAGGTTAGATAAATTAGGAATTGCCGAGGAGGGGAGTAAAATCTTTAGGAGGCGTATGTAACGATACGATGAGTAAAGATTTTGCGAAGCCGACGAAGGGAAAACTAATTTAGGTAAGCCTTGCCAGTAGGTTCTTCGAAATGTAAAGGAGCGAGCCACACTTTAGAAAACGTACAGAGAGAGTTAGTTCATATCCTAGAGCCCACCAGGTGAACCGAATGACTTGTGAGGAACAAATCTCCACACTATACCAAGGTTGCTAGTTAAAAGTCAAATATATACAGGTAGCGTAAATCCAAAAAGCCAGTCTGGTTCGTAGGCCTCTGTTTGAAGCTGTTAAATCTGGCTAAAAAGTCACCCCGAGGGTACTTTTTTAAGCAATCTGTCCGCTGCCAAGGCAAACATCATCTGAGTAAAGTACGAATTGTTGGCCAGGTGTAATTGCTCTTTGAGCTTCTTCAAAAATAAATTCAACAGGTTTGTTATCAGCAATTTTAGTGATTTTAACAGCTTGGGCTTGTTGTCTGTAACGAATTTGGCTACTTAGTTCGCCATATTCACCGCTTAAAACTTTTTCAGAATTATTAGGGTTAAGCCAGTGCCAATCTTTAACACGCAAATTGTCTTTCAGTAGCAGAGGATGATTTTCGCCCTGCACGGCAATTAGCTGGTTTTTTTCTAGATCTTTGGCCGCTACAAACCATGGGGCACCAGCACCGCCAATCCCCAAGCCTTTGCGCTGGCCTAATGTGTAGTACATCGTACCTTCGTGTTGTCCAATTACTCGTCCATGTTCGTCAACTATCTCGCCGGGTTGTGCAGGTAGATATCCTTTTAAAAATTCAGCGAAATTCCTTTCACCAATAAAGCAAATACCCGTGCTATCCGGTTTAGTAGCAACTTTTAAATCAGCTTCCTTAGCTAATTTGCGCACCACTTTTTTAGTTAATTCGCCAAGCGGGAAAATCACTCTCCTTAACGCCGCCTGTTCAACCAAAGATAAAAAATATGACTGATCTTTGTCGCTATCTGCAGCTCTAAGTAAATCTACACTACCATCTTCATTTTCTCGTAAACGTGCATAATGCCCAGTGGCGATTTTATCCGCACCTGCTGCCAAGCACTTCTTCAAAAAGAAGGCAAATTTGATCTCCTTATTGCACAAAATATCCGGATTCGGTGTATACCCCTCTTTAAAAGCCCCCAAAAAGTGGGTAAAGACGTGTTCCCAATACTCTTTTTCAAAGTTGAAACTATAGTAGGGAATATGTATCTGATCGCAAACTGCTCTTACATCAGCAAAATCCTGTTCACTTGAGCAAAATTTTTGATCATCCTCTTGCCAATTTTTCATAAACACGCCAGTAACATCAGCTCCCGACTCTTTAAGTAAAAGTGCCGCCACCGATGAATCCACACCTCCCGACATACCAAGATAGATTTTCATATTGACTTATTGTATTTTAATGTTTTAAAATCGAGGCTCGAAATTGAACAATAATTAGTAGTAATAAATCCTATATACATGAATAAGTATACATTAGATTCTAATGAATTTGCACACGAAACTGCCAAAGATTTTATCAAAAAAATTCAAACTGCTGGATTTAATGACAATGATGGATTGCTGTACCTAAGTAGCGAACTAGGCAAACTCAATCTGGATACAATTAAGGGAGAAGTATTTGAAATTCGAAGTCGTGAGCTGGCTACCGGCGCTAAGGGTTACAGTTTTTTGGTTAACAAAACAAGGGTCAATTTTATTTGGAAGGAAGAGACATACCTGTTTTTTGTAGGAGAGCAATATCAAGCAGTGGAACAATTTAATAAAGCTAGGATGCAAACTATAAAGTTGCCTGGTGGAGATTGGCGTAAAACTAACAGTCATTTGAGGTATCATGGTGGAGGCGGACCAGCTGATATTTCTGCGTATGCCAAAAGAGACTTAGGTGAGTTTTTGAGTGCATATCGCCAGGAACGTAAAAAAACTAGATGACAGCTTGATGCATTTCAATTAGACTACTCTCAGTCTAAAAATACCAAAAATGTCACAATCCGAAAAACAATATCTATCCCTTGTAGAAGAGGTTTTAGCCAATGGTGAGCAGAAGTCTGACCGCACCGGAACGGGCACAATTTCGCTCTTTGGGATGCAACGCAAATACGACCTGCGCGAAGGATTTCCTCTCCTAACTACCAAAAAAGTTTTGTTTACAGGAGTGCTGCGCGAGCTGTTGTGGTTTCTTAAAGGTGCAACAAATATTAATGATGGTTTAACCGAGTATACGCCGATTTGGGACGCTTGGGCGGCTAAAGATGGAGCCTTGGGGCCAATTTATGGCTATCAATGGCGAAGTTGGGGAGGGGAGTTGTCGAACGCGCCTTGCAAAAATGGGCCAATTGATCAGGTTCAACAAGTGATAGATACAATCAAAACCAACCCGGATTCACGTCGGATTATTGTAAGTGCTTGGAACGTTGCCGATCTGCCGGATATGGCTTTGCCACCTTGTCATCTGTTGTTCCAGTTTTATGTGGTGAACGGTCGTTTGGATTGTCAGCTATATCAACGTAGTGCGGATATTGCTTTGGGCGTACCGTTTAACATCGCCAGCTACGCGGCTTTAATGATGATGATTGCTCAAGAGTGCAATTTAGAGGCCGGTATCTTTACGCACACCATGGGAGATGCGCATATTTATCTTAATCATGTTGATGGCCTTAAGGAGCAACTTAAACGCACTCCTAAACCATTGCCAACTTTGAAGATTGCCAAAAAACCATTCTGGGAGCTGCAATTTGAAGATTTTGAAGTTGTTGGGTATGAGCATGAGCCGTTTATTAAGTTTCCTGTAGCCGTATAGATGCATCCAAAATCACGCATTACTTCGTTAGCTGCAACATTTTTTACCTCATCGTACAATCAAAAAGTACGTCTCGGCAAAAAATGTTTTGCTGCCTCGTACTACATTGATTTTGGATGCATCTAAAGATAGTCTACAACTACTAAATTCCAAAGCACAATGAAAATTCCATTTAACATCATCGTGGCTTGTGATCGCAACCGTGGCATTGGCAAAGATAATGCTTTGCCGTGGCGCTTGCCAAGTGACCTTCGTTACTTTAATCAAGTTACAACTAAAGTTGCTGCTGGTTCGGCAGATTCAACAAGACGCAACATTGTAATTATGGGGCGTAAAACATGGGAATCGCTACCTGAACGTTCACGGCCATTACCTAATCGCATTAATATAGTTATTAGTCGAGACAAAGGCTATCCAGTTCCTGCCAATGTGTTACTGGCTAACTCATTTCCGGCGGCTTTGGAGTTAGCTGTATTTCAAAAAAAACATGGTGAAATTTTTAACATCGGTGGTGGCCAAATTTTTGCAGAAGGCTTAAGTCACCCAGATTTACAAAAAGTTTATCTAACAGAAATAGATGCCGACTTTGCTTGCGATGCCTACTTAGAAAAATTACCAGCGCATTTTAAAAAGATTTCCACCGAGCCTCACGAAGAAAACGGAATCAAGTTCGAGTTTGCGGTGTATGAGGGGTAGTTATTGGGTTATTCCTCTAGTCTAAGCAAAAGCTGCACATTATTTCCCGCATTAACTGTGACCAATGGCGGTAGATTTTGAAAACAGTCAGGTGTCACACCGTCTTTAAAACCTAATAGTGGCCAAACTGTAACAGTTGAGGGGTCTTGTCCAATTGTTTGTAGATCAGTTAGTTTGATACCGTAAATTTCAAAGAACTGCTTTAGAGCTTCTGTATATTCGGCAAAACTTCCATTAAAGAATTCATTCGAGCTAAATTCAAGCACATTCTCAAAAGAAGATGGTTCGTCGTCGTTCACCGGTCCCGCTTCGCAAGTCCCTGAGTGGGCTTGCTCTGGTGTTTGAAATTCTTGTCTATGTTGCTCACAAAGAACCTCTGCCGCACCTTCCAATCGTACCGTGCTAGAGGTTGCACAAACGTCTAAAGTTATATTGCTAACCGGAACTACACCATCTGTTACCGGCACGATACCTGGAACTATGCCATCGCTTAGCAATGTTTTTTGGTAATTATCCTTGGGAGCTCCTGGCATTTGGCTTGGTAAGTTGCTCGCAAATCCATATGCTTCACCAGTTTCAAAATGAGTTGGAATTAGGCCTTCGGGTAAGCAGCTTGGTGGAATTAAACAGCTTGTCTCGTCAGCTTCGCAAATGTTTGCGGCTAACTGTTCTGGTATATAAAAGCCCACAGTTAAAGATGTTAATGCGGATCCATAAAGACCAGCTTCATTAATCAATAAAGGTTTAGAACCTAAATCGGTACCAGTTAAATCAAGTGCCAAAGTCGCAATCCCGCTATTAGGATCAATAAATTGCAAATCTGGTCTGGCTTCAGCTAATCCCATCGCTTCTTCACCATTTAAAAATGCAAATGGCAAGCAGCCTAAGTCCGTTCTTACCTCGATGGTTATTGTTTCTGGTTCAGGTTGTACAGGTTCTCCATTGTTTCCCTCGCTGTTATTTGCTGGTGCCGCTTGGTTGTTGACACTACTATTGTTTGTCGGTTCAGTACCTACCATCTCTTTAGGCTTCCCTGATTCTTCTCCGCCACACGCTGTTAGCGCTAATGCTGTCGCAAATAGTGCTGCGCCTCCTAATTTCCTCATATTGACAAAAGTTAAAATCTAGGCGGTAGATTAAAAGCTAAAACAAAAAAGGTCAAGTACAGTTAGTTTACCCTCGAGGGTAAATTTTGTCACAAATCATTCTGACAGCAAAAAAAATATTTAACCAACCAGCTCTTTTAACTTAGGTCTTAGACGGCTTTTATAAACAGATAAGCAGTCACCTTGGCGGGCGGCACCACGGCGGATTTCGCGTTGTTTTTCCAGTTCCAAGCTAGCAATTTCTTGACAGTTTGGTGTGCAACAACCATCAAATTTGGCAGCGCAGTCGGCGCATTGAATAAACAGTAAGTGGCAAGCATCGTTTTTACAATTTGTATGATCATCACAAGCTTTGCCGCATTGGTGACATTCGCTCAAAATATCTTCTGTAATCCGTTCGCCAACACGTTCGTCAAACACAAAATTTTTGCCCTTGAATTTGCAATCCAGACCCTGAGCTTTAACATCGTGCGCATAAGCAATAATACCACCGTGCAGTTGATTCACATCTTTAAAGCCTTTGTGCTTTAAGTAAGCACTAGCTTTTTCGCAGCGGATTCCACCGGTACAGTATAGTAAAACTTTTTCGTTTTCCTTGCCCTTTAGTAGCTCAGTAATCATTGGTAGCTCTTCGCGAAACGTGTCGGCATCTGGACAAATTGCACCTTCAAAATGGCCAACCTCGCTTTCGTACTGATTACGCACATCTACCACAACAGCGCCAGCTGCCAATGCTTCATTAAAATCTTTTGCACTTAGGTGGTTACCAACATCGCTAGGGTCAAAACTGCTATCGTCCAAACCATCAGCAACAATTTTTTCTTTAATTTTAATCGTCAGCTTGTAGAAAGATTTTCCGTCATCTTCCACGGCGATTTTGAATGGCATATTGTCAAAACATTTTTGGCTATATAAGACTTCTACAAACCGCTCCCAGTTATGCTCAGGAACGCTAATTTGCGCATTAATGCCTTCTTGAGCCAAATAAACTCGTCCAAAAACACCCAGTTCGCTCCATTCAATAAAAAGTTGATCACGTAACGCTGCTGGATTAGCAATCTTTGTATATCTGTAAAAAGAGACAGTCTTCCGCTTAAACTGTTCAGCCATTAGCTCAGCTATTAATTCTTCTTTATTTTTACGATTGTGCAAAATAGTGTTAGTCATAGTGTCAAAAGTTAGCTTGTTTAAGCGCACGGATTTTAGCAGAGATTGGGCGGTTTCGTCAATTGGTATGTGGTAGCGCGATATTGATCGATGTCTGTTGGATCGCAGCCCTCTAGCTCAAATTCTTCCCTGAATAAGTCTATCAATAAGCAAATTAGTTTATCGAAGTTCTCTGGCTCCTTATCGTGAAATTTTAATTGCGGAAAACTTTCTTTAATTGCTTCTAAAACTGCAGAAAAATGAGCTGAAATATACTTTTCTAGTACACTTAATTTGAGCTTAAGCAAAATAAAAAGGTCAAATTCTGGATCTAGTTCTACCTGGTCCTCTAAAGGTGCATCAGTCATTCGGTATTCTGTAAATAGATCTGTTGCATCAATCACATTAAATCGCTCCAAAACTTGTTTAGTTGTTAGAATTATTCGAGCGGCAATTTGCATAGGTGTTTCTGTTATCTCTGTATATGTTAATTCTGTAATAGTGTAACAAAGTTCTCTGGCAATTCCTTCGATTTCACGCTTAGGTAATTTCGTGGATTCTTGTAGTGCGTTGGCATTATTTATAATAGCATGCAATACTTTTGTTGAAATCGCCGTAGGAGTTAGGCTCTCTCCGTAATAGGTGAATGCAATGTTTTCGGCCTTGTAAGTTGGCTCCAAAATTAGTGCAGTTAAGAGACGTTTCCTAATGTCACCCTTTATGACGGTCGGAACCTTAGTTGTTGCGGCATCGTTAATAAATTTTGCAACTAATTCAGTCTGTTCCAGTAGTACGCCCAGAACTATATAGGGGTTTATTCCAGATGCATAAAGTCCAATTATAATAAGTTCAACAACTTCATCTACGATCTTGAAAAATCGGTTTGGATCATCTAATAAATCACGTGTAATAGCACTGTAGTTTATTGTTTTTATTAGTTGTTCTATCCTAGGTTGGATTGTGGTATCCATAGATTTTCTATTGTCCTTTGTAAATCAACCTGCTATAAATAAGCCGTGCTCTTTTAAGAGAGCCGAATTATAGACGCAAGTAAATATTCGTCAAGTGTAAGCCGCGGTAGCTCAGTGGTAGAGCAAAGGATTGAAAATCCTTGTGTCGGTAGTTC
>CAYLRB010000045.1:0-6710 GCA_964386265.1 uncultured Candidatus Peribacteria bacterium
TAATAGCAGATTTATTTGAAAAGTATTATGAGCCCGAGTCATCTAGGAACGTTTAGGCTATTTGTAGTCCATGAAGCGCATATTAAAACGGTAGATCTTCTAGAGCGACTTCTTCAGCTGGTGCGCTAGCTTGGGCAAAGTTGTTTTCTGGTTGGTTGTTGCTCATTGGTTGATAGCTGCGTTCTTGGTTGTATGAACCTTGGTCTGAGCCGCCGCCTTTGGAGTCGAGAAGGATTACGTTGTCGGCTACTATTTCTGTGCGGTAGCGTTTGATGCCATCTTCCCCTGTCCATTCGCTAGTTTGTAGTTTTCCTTCTACGAAGATTTTGCTGCCTTTACGTGCGTATTGGTGGACAATTTCAGCAAGTCTGCGCCAAGCTACGATGTTGTGATATTCGGTTTTGGTTTGCATTTGACCATTTTGATCTTTCCAAGTTTGATTAGTGGCAAGGCTGAAGCTTGTTACAGCAATTCCTGTGCCGGTCGTGCGCATTTCTGGGTCACGTGTTAGGTTGCCGATAATTTCTGCTCGATTTAGTGAGTATGACATGAAATCTTATTTAAATTTATTGTTTCCATTTTGACTCTAGGATAAGATTACGGCAATAGAATTTATTATAATTCGTTAATTATGACTTGTAGTATAGGTTTGTACGGGCTGGGGGTGATGGGGGCTAGTTTAGCTCGTAATATTGCGAATAATGGTTTTTCGGTGGCTGTTTTTAATAGGAGTTTTGATAAAACGGAGCAGTTTTTAAAAAAATATCCATCAGATAATTTGCAGGGCTATTCTACTTTAAAAGATTTTGTTAAAGCTTTAACGGTACCAAGACGAGTTGTTTTGATGGTGCCTGAAAATGCAGTTGATGAGGTTTTAGATCAACTTGTTGAGGTTTTGGAGCCGGGTGATGCCGTGATGGATGGTGGCAATAGTTACTTTAAAGATACTGCTAGGCGCGCAGAGTTTTTGGCGGAGAAGAAGATTGAGTTTTTAGGGTGCGGAATTTCTGGTGGTGAGAAGGGCGCTTTAATTGGTCCTAGCTTGATGCCGGGTGGTTCAAAATCTGCTTACGATATGTTTAAGGATGTTTTAGAAAAAATGGCTGCAAAAGATTTTAAAGGCCAACCTTGTGTTGATTACATGGGCAAAGCCGGAGCTGGTCATTATGTGAAGATGGTTCACAATGGCATTGAGTATGCTTTGATGCAGTTGTTGGCTGAAAGTTATCATTGTTTGCGCTATGGTTTGCGCTTAGATGCTGATCAGGTTCAGTCAATTTTTGAGGAGTTTAACGAAGGTCGTAACGGGGGCTTTTTGGTTGAGAGTATGGAAAATATTGTGGCTAAGGAAGATGATCAAGGGTCGGATGAGTATATGCTCGATGTTATTAAAGATGTGGCTGGGCAAAAAGGTACTGGCCGTTGGACAGCAATTGAAGGTTTGATGCTTGGAGTTCCACTTAGTATAATTTATGCGGCTGTTGACGCTCGTAATGTTAGTTCGCAAGCTAAATTGCGAGAAGAACTTGCTAAAACTTTTGTAAATTTGCATGAAGGGGCTGACGACTTGGATACGGATATTGTTCACCAGTCGATTGCTGAGTTGGAAAGTTGTTTATATCAGGCGCAAATTTTGACTTTTGTTCAGGGTTTTCAGCTTTTGAAGGCGGCAGATAAGGAGTATGATTTTGGTTTGTCGATGGTTAATATTGCTCGAGTTTGGCAAGGTGGTTGTATTGTGCGATCTAAATTGTTACAACTTTTTGAACAAGTTTTGATTGATGCTGAAGCGGATGCTGTTGACTTGGATAACTTGTTGCAAGCTGAAGATATGCAAAGAGCTTTGTTTGATGGTAACTGGTCGTTGTATGAGCTGTTGCTAGATTTTCCTGATGTTAAGTTACCGGTTTTTGCTGCCGCACGTTACTATTTAGCAGTTTTGCGTGAACCTAAGTCTGGGGCGGAAGTTATTCAAGCTTTGCGTGATAGTTTTGGCGCTCATGGCTATGAGCGAGTTGATAAGGAAGGCAAGTTTCATAGCGAGTGGTAGAGCGAAAAGAAGTGGAGCGGGCTTAGTTTTTCACATATAACAATATCCCATCTTCTGCTGCTAGTGGTGTAGCATCTGGTAGTTTGAATGCGTGTGAAACAACGCGAGTCCCCGGCTTTAATTGCGGCCAAATTTTGGTCGCAAAAGTTTTCATTGAATCTGTCATTAAGAAGCAAAACACAACGTCTGCTTTGCTTAAATCTTCATGCCAAAAACTTTTGAATTTTACTTTGATTCTTTTATTTAGCAGTGTGCGAATTTTTGCTAATAAATATGTTAATGGTGAGATTTCGTAACCGATGGCTTGCGCTTTTTGGTTGGCAGCTGCAAGTAGAATACGGCCGTCACCGCAACCGAGGTCGTAAACAAGTTCATCGGGTTTTAGGTTGGCTAATTTAAGCATAGTTTGTACACGCTTATTTGGCGTAGGGACAAATGGCGCGCCTGTGAGCATGCCATAGAGGCTTGGGGCTAACAGTAATAGAATTAAGAGTAGTGCCCACCAAGATTGTAGATAGCTACTGAAGATTAAAACAAGGACGAGTAAGAAAATTTCTAGCATGTTGATTGATTTTTAGTTGAATGGGGAGTATAATTGATTTACATTGACGTGTTGTCACTCCCTCTTGTTTTGAGAGGGTAAAAGTTGCTCATCCAATTAATTGGATGAGCTTTTCTTTGATACCCAGAAATTGAATTTCTGTAATTCTGCCATAGTAATATGCAAGTCTTTTGGTATCAAATAAGCGAATTTGTGATAAAATGGCGATACTGGTTTTATTTTTAAGTTTGAAAGATGCATAAAATTTACCAGTTAAATGTTGGGTTGTTAAGGGAATCCCAAGAAAAGTATTATTTGAAAATTTTTTAAAAATAAGTGTTGGTCTCATAAATTGTTCTCCTTTTCCATTTTGTTCAAAGCCAATATTTTGACCAAGTCTTATGAACCATATTTCGCGTTCGTTAAATTTTAGAAAATTTTTATTTTTTGAGATTTTAATTTTAATCTTATGCCATAAACTCAAATTGTTTTGTTCCATTTTTCTTCAGTTAAAGTTAGTTATTTTACTTTACTAAAGATTTTGGTGTCAAAAATATTTTAACTTTCTACCCCCGTAGTTTTTGCCATAAACTGATTTTTGTTTTACCTTCTTTTTGATTATTGAAGTGTTCAGCAATTAGGTAGCTGCCTCCTACAAATATTAGGCTAGCTAGTTGTAAGAGTATGCTTTCCCATGTGGCGTAAAGCCCGAACCAATGGCCGGCCCAATATGGAATTTTAACAAATTCAATTGGTGTGATTCCGATCCAGCCAATTGCTTGCACGGTGTGGACAGTTTGTCCAACCATAATAATCAGGACTGTTACGATCAAGAAACCGGTTAGTACTAGCATTTTTAAGTATGGTAGTTTGCGCTGGAGGTAAAATGTGAGGATACCTACTAAACTTAAGAAAAATGTTCCAATTAGGAAACCTTGCATAACTAAAAGTACACCAGAATTGAGCACAAACACTTGAAGGAAAAGAACTGTTTCGAAGCCTTCGCGGTAAACGCTAGTTAGGCCTAACAAAAAGAAGCCGAATAATTTTGCATTATTTGAAAACTCCTCAGTGTTAGCTTCAGTATTAGCTGTGTTAGTTGTTTTAAGTAGTTTATATTTGCGCTTATGTAATTTTTTTTGCCAGTCAGTCCAGTAGATATTGTGGAAGAACCAGTTTGTAATCAAAAGGAGTACAGCAATAGCAATTAGTGAAATCACAGCTTCCAATTTTTCACCAAAAATTGTGAATTGGCTGATTATTTGTTGAGCAATAATCCATGTTAAAACTGAAACAATTAGTCCGGCAAAAACCCCCCAAATTAGCGGTCTTTTGTAGACAGTGTTTGTTGTTGCACTGTTTTTATTTAGGTTGAGGCTGGCAAGTAAGGCAAAAACAATAAAGATTGCTTCTAGGCCTTCACGGAAAACAATGACAGCAGTGTTGATAATTACACTAAGTGGCTTTTGATCACTTCCAATGATTTTTTCAGCATTTTTAAGCTCTTTTTTTATAGTAGCGATGGTTTGCTTAATTGTTGTTTCGTCGCTGTTTTTTGCTAGGGCGGTTGCTAGTCCCGTTTCATCTTCATAGCCGTGCCAAAATAGGCCATCAATTTTTGCAACTAACGCTGGGTTGAAAGCCATTAGTTTTAGTTCAATATAGGCATCAAAAAGGCCATAAGCTTCTAATCTCGATAGTTCTGCTTGTTTGTAGTCACCTTTGCTAACTGCTTCGCTAACTTGCATGAGCAAGGTGTAGACGATTTTAATATTGGCGGAATCACTTTTTAGCCAGTCTTCGGGTGTTAATTGTTTAATTGTGGTTAAAATTTGCTCGATTTGCTGTTTGATAATATCAGGTTCACTAATTTTTTGATTGTTGTTAGCTTGGTTAAGTAATAGCTCGCTGTTTTTAAAAATTTTGCTTAAGTTTTCGGCGCTGGTTGGATCTTTTTTACTGAAATAAAATTTTGTTTCGCGGTATGCGTTGTGAGCTGCTTCTGTAAATGAGACTGCTTCTTGGATTTCGATTGGGTGGACGATTTCACCGTTGCGGACTCCCCTATTGTATTCAATTGGAACTAATTCTAGGAAGGTGACCATTAAGCCTATGCGATCTTTAAGCTCAGTTTCAGATAACGGTACTGCTTGAAAATTTTCTAATAGCTTTTGAATCTCAATAATATTTGCGGCTAGATTGTTAAGGTTTTTTTGCTGAATCTGTTGTTCTAGCTGTAACAACTTGTTGTTTAGTTCTTGGAACTTTTGTTCACCTGCATGGTTGCGAAACTTGTCGCTGATTAGTGTGAAATACCCTTTGCTTAATCCGATTTCATAAGCTGCGCTGCTCCAAAACTTTTTTTCAATGTTTTGCAGTGCCGTTTTAAGACTGTTGTTTAACTGCTCTTGGTAGCTACTTAAAAAGTCGATGTCGATAGCATTTAATGTCTCTTTTTCGTTTTTTTTGCCAGCTAAATAGTCCGTGAATGCTAAGTGAGTTTCTGCAGTTGGTGAACTTAAACGTGTGGCTGTTTTGTATTCGCGAATATTGCTCCAATTTTTGAAGACGAAAGAATCTTTATTAATGATTGCTGCGCGTGTGTTTTGATAGGCTTCGTTTAAAATCTCTGTCCAAATTAGGCCGCGATAATATGCAAATTCTAACTCAGCTTTGTTTGAGCCAGCTTGATTAATTTGCGCTTTTAGTTTCGAGCTGTTTTGTGTGGAAAGTAAGTTTAAGTCGCTAATAGGCTGAAAATCTTTTAGCTGTAACTGGTAATTGAAAAGTGAATTTTTTAATTCATATGCTGCTTGATATGGATCGATCTCTTGTTTGGTAACTGGCTCCGTGATTGCATTGGCTGTGAAATTACCAAAAATAAGTATAGCTAAAGTGACAAGTGAGCTTAGGGATGTGCGAAAGATTTTTAACATTTATTCAACGCTTATGTTTAATGCTTCGGCGGCTTGAGTTAGTTTGCCCGCTAGGTTGTTGGCCTGTGTTTGAGCTTGTTCGCCATATTGATCAGCTTGCTCACCACTGAATTTTTTACCTGCTTGTTCTTCAGCATAAAGCGTGTTTACTAGTTTAATTAAATTGTTAAAGTCTTGGCTAATTTGTTTGTTTAGTGTTGGATTTTCCGTATCTACAAGTTGGCTAATATTGCCATAAGCTTTTTCTAGGCCTGTCAAAATTCCTTTGATGTCTGCTAAACGACTGATCGCAACGAAAGCTTGCTGATCAGCTTGTTCGCCGGCGATGTAGTAAGATAGTTTCCATTGTTCAAAGTATTCATTCATGGTGGGTACCATTGTAGTTAGAGCGGCAAATACGTCGGTTAATGTAGGTTCCCATTCGTTAACGGCTTCAATCATTTCAGCTGTTGCTTGATTTAAACTGTTTGCGGCTGCTTCAAAAAAATATGCTTCTGGTAAAACTTCGCTTGGTGCTCGTTGACCATCATTATTGAGGTCTACGGCTAATTTTACTTTTGATGGATCTGTCCCCCAGATTATTGGCTCAAGTAGACCATGGAAGATATTGCCAGGTTTTTCAAACTCTTCACCGTTTTTTAATTTTAGAGTCCAATCGCGTGCTTCCACCGGATCTTCACTACCGCTAGGACCAGCATCGATCCATACATCAAAGTCGCTTAAAGTTGGTACACCAGCAATAATACCTTCGTTGATTTCATAGTATGCGCTAGCCGTTAGCCAGTGTTCTTTGGCTTCGGTAAGTAGTTGATTGAGTTCTGTGGACTGTTCTGAAAATAGCTTTTCGTAATCAAAATCAACCTGTTCGGCAAGTTGAAGATAGTTTGTGCTAAGATTTGCTAGTTTTGCACTAGCTTCCTGCATTATCGCCGCATTTTCTAGTGTGTATGTTTTAATTGCTGCAAGTTCATTTGCTGCTGTTGTGGCGGTTGTTGATGGTTCTTTGCTATTACTACACCCAATCGATAGAACGGTTAATGTTGTTATAACTAACATAAGAAGCGTCTTTTTGTTGCTCATTTGTATGAGTTAATGATTGGGTACGGAAAACTTAGCAGAGCATAATTGGCTGGTCAATGAGAATAATTGAGAAAAATGCGAACAATTTCTAAAATTGTTTTAG
>CAYLRB010000046.1:0-6545 GCA_964386265.1 uncultured Candidatus Peribacteria bacterium
CTAATTTAAGGCCAGAAAAGTTAAATATTGAAGATTGGAAAACAATTTTACCTCACTTTGAAGACCGGCTTTAATCCGACTATTTTAAATTCTAAAACTAAAAGAATACTTACTAAGTTTATCTGCTTAAGTTCACAATTTTTATCCTCTAAGATCTCGATTCATTGTTTCTGTAGCCTCACGAGCAGCTTTTTTATAATCTGTAGTTTTTGCTGCTTCATAGGCATAGATAATCGATCTTGAAGCATTAACAACTGCTCCTAAACCATCTTTATCAAACGCGGCAGCAATATCTTTAGCAGATGCCCCTTGAGCACCATAGCCTGGAATTAAAAAGAAAACCGTAGGCATCAAACTGCGTAATCTCTCAATATCTTTTGGATATGTTGCACCAACAACCGCTCCTACTTCACTAAAACCACAATCACCAATTAAATCTGCTCCCCAAGATTCCACAAAATGGGCCATATATTCAAAGTTTCTCAAACCATCCTCCGCATAACGATCTTGTAAATCTCCAGCTGACGGATTAGAAGTTTTAACTAAAACAAAAATACCTTTTTTAAATTTATCACAGTTAACTGTAAAAGGCTTTATACCATCAAAACCCAAATAAGCGCTCACGGTTAAGGCATCAATTTTAAAAGCAGCTTTTTTTTCTCCAAACAAGTTAGTTTCTCCTAAGTAGGCATCAGCATAAGCTTTAGCGGTACTATCAATATCATTTCGTTTACCATCAGCAATTACCAATAAACCATGCTCTGCAGCATATGCACAAAGCTGTTCAAAAGCTTTTAAACCATAATAGCCATATTGCTCAAAAAAAGCCATTTGAGGCTTCACAGCAGGCACTAAATCATGAACTGCATCAATGATTCCTTTACCAAACTCCAGTAATGCACTACCAGCTGCTTCCCACGTTTTACCATAAGTTTTTTCCGCTTCAGCAATAATATCGGCTGGAATACGTTCCCATACAGGATCAACTCCAACACAAGTCACAGAGTTTTTTTCATGGATTGCCGTAACTAAACGATCAATAAATTTCATATAATTAATTTAACCAATTATGAGGATCTGCCGAAAATTTTTCTAACGTTAGCCTTTGTTCTTCTGTAATTTTTGACTGCTCAACAAGTAAACCAAGTAACACTTTAAAATTTGCTAGTGAGAATGCAGACACACCATTATCAGAAAAGAGGTTTTTTGAACTTTGAAAACCATAACTAAAAATACTGGCAATACCTAAAACTTCCGCATCAGTCTCAGCTTTAATAGCATTAACACTAACCATAGAACTTCCGCCTGTTGAAATCAAATCTTCAACAACAACAACTTTTGCACCCGCTGGAATAAATCCTTCTACCTGTTTACCGGCACCATGAGCTTTAGCTTGGCTGCGCACATAGACCATGCCAACTCGCATTTTTTCAGCCACAAAAGCTGCCCACGGTATTCCAGCAGTAGCTGTTCCAGCAACAAAGTTGCAATCCGGAAATTTATCTTTAATTAAAGCTACTAAACCATCAACAATTTGTTCTCTTTCCTTAACAAACCCAATCATCAAGCGATTATCACAATAAATCGGCGATTTAATGCCTGACGTCCATGTAAAAAGATTATCAGGCTCTATTTTAACAGAACCTGTACTCAAAAGTGCTTCTAATACAGATTTATCAAAATTCATTTTCCCTTTTTAAATTACATGCTTTTTAGCTGCTCCATCAATTTATCTAGCTGCAAATTACCAGCCCCACCTTGATGAGTAGACTCTTTCAACATATCAACAATACTATCTTTATCAATCTTAATTTGATCTAAATGATCACCAATTTCAACATAAGCATCTCTAAATGACATTCCTTTTTTAACAAGCTCAAAAGCTTTATGTGCTGCAAATAGGTCATTGCTCATATCCGCAATCAAATTTTCTTCAATTGGCTGTACACTTTTCACCATTACAGATGCAACTTCAAGTGACATTCTAGTATAACGCAGACCTAAAAAGAGTGGGCGTTTAATTTCTTGACCATCTCGATGATAGCCGGACATCTTGTTTAAGATATTCATTATTATTTCACTCTTACAAGCAAACACTGTTGCTGTTCTTCCGCGCATTAACTCAGCAACATCTAAGTTTTTCTTTTGAGGCATAATTGAAGATCCAGTAGCAACATTATCCCCTATTTTAAAGAAACTAAACTCTTGCGTCGTAAATAGCAACAAATCACTTGCCAACTTATTTAAAGTTAACATCAATTGGCAGCACGACTCCAAAACCATTGATTCAATTTTACCACGAGAGTTCTGGCAATAAATAACGTTAGCTTGTGTTCTAGCCAGCCCTAACTCTTCAGATAACTTATCTCTATCAAAATCAAACGGCGATCCATAACCTGCACCACTACCCAACGGATTTTGATCAACTAAATCGCGACTAATCGACTCTAAAATTTTAATATCATCAATCAAGCTTTCTGCAAATGCACCATACCAAGTTCCTACACTTGTCGGCATCGCTTTCTGCATGTGTGTAAACCCAGGCATTGGTACAAACTCATATTTCATAGCTTGTTCAACAATGTCTTTGGCTAAACTAACAGCTAATTCTTTTAATTCAGCCATTTTATCTTTCATAAATAACCTCATCGTCAACAAAATCTGATCATTACGAGAACGGGCAGTATGTATTTTTTTACCAATCTCACCGTAACGACTAGTCAAATAATTTTCAATTTTTGTGTGACAATCTTCATCAGAAAGTTCCAACACAAAATCACCAGCATTATATAAATCTAATATTTCATTTAATCCATGCTCCAAAAGCTTCAAGTCATCATCCGTTAAAATCCCATGCCGATGAAGCATTTTTCCATAAGCCAATGAGCCCTGCACATCATAAGGAACTAACTCTTGGTCATAAATTATATCATCACCTGCATTATACTGCTCCACCAAATCATCCAACTTTGCAACATTACTTTTTTGCCAAAGTTTTTTATTAGACTTACTCATAATTATTAAGGATTAATTTTCATTGTTTTATAACCGTTATCAGTCACCAACTTAGCCAATGAAGCAATATCATAATAACGACACGCACTTGCTAAAACTAGCACTTCATGGAAAAGATCACCGCTCACTTCTGGCAAGAACATATCCGAAATATTGTCGATACCTATAGCTACATTCACCCCAGCAGCTACCATTTCATCAACTTGTGCAATACTATTATGAATCGGACCAACTTTTTCTTTGTGCTGCTTCATTGATATTGCTGCAGTAGGACAAACTGTTACATTTACCCCTAAATCTTTCATTTTCGCATATAAACGCAAACGATCAGCTTCCGGCTGTGCAGCAACAGAAATTGCATGCACCAAAGTCACTCTTCCCTGCATTCCATGTTCTTCAATCTTATCCAAAAACCATTCAGTATCTTTTTCATAAGGATTATTTTCTTGATCAATATGAACATCCATGTCTTTCCCCAAATTCTTAGCAATCGAAAACAAGAAATCCGCATGCTTTCTATCAGCACCATTTAAAGCACGATCTCTAGAAGGCAAACCACCAACCGCGTCTGTTACTGTACATGCTTCTTCATACAGATCCATTTTTGATTTATCAAAATCTGTACCTTCGGCATTTAAAAAACCCTCCAATGGATGAGCAACCAACTGGAGGGTAAAACGATCTTTATACTGCTCACGAACTTCGGCAGCAGAATTAACAGCTAGCATACCAACAACGCTATCCGCGTCTATGTGCGTACGGCAACCAATCATTCCTTGACTGATAAAATTATCTAGTGCGTAACTAATTCTCTCAATCAAAGTTTCACGTGTGTGTCTCTTTTTTATCTCACGATTAAGAATCCATTTTTCCTCCATCAATGCAGAAGCCTGCTCCCAAATTTCTGGAGTTAAAGTATATGCACGATCCAAATGAGCATGACAATGAACCATTCCCGGTCTTTTAGCAACCTCTGCCAGGAACAGCTCTTTAAAAGGAAAAGTTTGTAGCATGTAATATCCGTTAACTAGCTTTCTAAAAGCTTATAATTGATTGCCCCATAAAATGCAAGTCAAAAGTCACTCTATTCTTAGAGTGTTCAAAAAGTAGTAGATAGTAGGCTACAGGCAAAAAGTAAAGTGTGACGTACTATAATGTACGATGAACTGCTTTTTGCCTGTTAACAACCTAGATGCTACTTTTTCAACACTCTATTCTTATTGACTGTACATAAAAGCTTCTCTAAGCTGAGCTACAAGTATAAATGACCCCATACATGAGCGACCAACCTGCCCTACCACTATTTGAAATCCCAAATGCTCATGAAGCAGCTAAAGAATTCAACTACACCGGTAAACTAGTTTGCCTAGACATAGAAGCAACAGGATTTGACAATGACAATGATGATATAATCGAAATTGCAGCTGTCATTTTTGATGGCGAAAAAATTTACGACCGTTTTGAAACACTACTCCACACTAACAAAGAAATTCCAATAATCGTTCAAGATTTAACTGGAATCAACAAAGAAATGTTAATTGGTAAACCAAATCTTGAAGACATCAAAGACCAACTAATCGATTTCGTTAAAGATTATCCAATTATTGGCCACAACATTAATTTTGATTTAGACTATTTAGCTGCCAAAGGGATTCACCTACCAGGCGCACGCATCGACACACACCCAATGAGTGAAATTTTCTTCCCAGAAGCCATTTCTCATTCACTAGAAATTCTTTGTTATCTCCACACACAAACTCAACCAAGCCACCGCGCAATGGACGACGTCTTAGCTAACGTCGAGCTATTTCAATATATGGAACGGCTTTGGCTTGAAAGAAAAACCGAAATCAGTGAAACAATACTCAACAAATCAGCAGTACCTTGGAAAAACATATTTTTAAACTCAAAAATCAATCTTGCCAATCATCAAGATCATAAAAACACACAAAATAACACCCTAGAACAAGCTAACTCCAGAATCCAAAGCATTGCAGATCTAAACAGTTATGAGCTAGTTGTCACAAACGATCATCTTTGCCAAGAACTAGTAAAAAACAACGGTTTCAAATTACTACCTCCGCATTATAACATCATTAGTAAAACTAAGCTCGAACAGCTACTAGCAAAAGAAAGCCTCACAGAACATGAAGGAATGGTAGGACTAAAAATAAGCCTTTGTCCAACATTTAAAAGCGAATTAATCACAACCGATGATTTTAAAGTTGGTCGCAATGAATACAAAATCATTCGTCACCTAACCGAAACAACTCCACACATACCAGCTACCCTAATAAATGCCGACAAATTAGTAATTTCACACAGTCACTTTTTCCAACTTTTCAGTATAAAACACACTAATTCAGATATTGCTCGTTTGTTAAACAAAAAAATTCTCTATCTTGCAGAACCATTTTTGGAAGAAACATATATTCGAAGCCAAACCGAAACCATTCACTACAATGACTTTTCGGAAGGTACAGCCGACATAGCTTTTGGCTTACTTGGAATGTTCTGGAACAATTCTCAAAACGAAGAAAAATCTGAAACGTTAATTTTGACACCAAACCACATTTCAACACCAGCTTGGCAACAAGTAATTAGTAGCTTTAACGGACTAAACAAAGAATTACCAAGTCTAGAAACTCATTATGTATGGCTAAAATCACAAAAACAAAGTCCACCATATATACAAATGCTCAGCAGAAACTGTTCATACAAACTAACAACTTTTGAAGAAGAGTTAACAAATTTCAACTGCCACAACTATGGCGAAAGAGATCCAAAAGTAGTTTATGTAGATCAACAAATCCCAAAACCAACAGATTTCACCTACAATCAAGCAATCTGTAAATCATTAGACAAGCTAATAACAGATAATCAAAAAGACATCTGCGTCATCACGACTAGTCATGACCAAATTAAAACAATCTACAAACACTGTTTAAAATTTCATGCACATAGAAACTGCCTAGCCCAAGGCTTAAGCGGATCAGCAGGAAAAATTAGTCACAACATAACAGAATACGAAGGCCATAATGTTCTTATCTGCACATACCAGTTTTACCTTAAGCACAAACCACAGTTCAAAGAGCTAGATGCGCTAGTTCTAATTAAGATGCCAATGAGTGCACCACAGCATCCATACTATGATATTCAAAAACAAGAAAACAAAAATTTCTTTAACGACTATGTTATCCCTCATAGCGCCTTCAATTTACTAGAAACACTGCAAATTCCTGATCCTTGTCCATCAATTTACCTATTGGATAGTCGTATTCAAACCGAAAGCTATGGCCGCGAAATCCAAGAACTGCTCAAAGAAGTAGTACGTTTTAACTAAAAAGAGTAAATTAAAATACGCAAAACTCGATACGAGAAGGTTTGTCTTGCCAAAACAACTAGACTTTGCTAAATTCTGGCGGCTAATAAAAAAATCACCACATGTACCTGTAGCTCAGCTGGATAGAGCGCAGCCCTGCGGAGGCTGAGGTCGGAGGTTCAAATCCCCCCAGGTACACCATATTCGC
>CAYLRB010000047.1:0-5473 GCA_964386265.1 uncultured Candidatus Peribacteria bacterium
CTACGAAGTACTTACAGTTTTATAAAACTTTTTGATATTCGCGTGCAAACGCGAAATTTGCGATTATGCTTCCCGAACGAAGTGAGGAGCATTTTGGGAATTTTTAAAACTTTTTGTTATCCAAAACGTTCACCCAAATACCCCATAGGAATTTTTAAATTATTTTTCGTACATTTGATATTCGCGTGCAAACGCGAAATTTGCGATTATGCTTCCCGAACGAAGTGAGGAGCATGTAAAGAAAAATAATTTAAAAATTCCCTTGCATTAAAATAAGCCTTTCGCTAAAATCCAAAAGCTTCGGCCTGAAAATAACTTGACATGAAATCTAATTGAGCGCTATATGGCCCGTGAAGAGGCAATTCAAATGGAAGGAATCGTTGTAGAAGCTCTACCAGGAACACAATTCCTAGTTGAGATTTTGCCACCAACCATCTCGCAAGACGAAAATACTGAAGGGGAACAGCCTGAAGAAGTTGAAACTAAACAAAAATTTCAATCAGAAAACAAAATGACTGTCCGTGCTTCAATCGCCGGACGAATGCGCGTTAACTATATCAAAATTAGTCCAGGTGATCGAGTTACTGTAGAAGTTTCTCCATATGACATGACCAAAGGACGAATTACTTACCGTCATAAATAATTCTATTAACTTACACTTAAATGAAAGTAAAACCTTCGATCAAACCTCGATGCAATAAATGTTACCGCGTAATTCGTAAAGGTCGCCGTTACATTTACTGCGAAGACCGTCGTCATGTTCAGCGGCAAGGTTAATTAATCTTTAACTCTTTTTTCTAGTGGCACGTATAGCCGGAATTATCATCCCCAACAAGCGTATCGAAATCGCTTTGACTTACATAGCCGGTATCGGCGTAAGTACCAGCCGTTCAATCTTAAGTGAATTAAGTATTGATCCGAGCAAAAAAACTGAAACGTTAACAGAAGATGAATTAAAAAATCTTCGTGACGCTATCAGCAAACTACCAACTGAAGGTGATCTTCGCCGAAAAGTTGCAATGGATATCAAGCGTCTACAAGAAATCAACTCTTATAGAGGTGGTCGTCATAAAAAGAACTTGCCAAGTCGTGGTCAACGTACTCGAACAAACTCTCGTACACGAAAAGGTCATAGCCGCAAGACTGTTGCCAACAAGAAAAAAGCAACTAAATAGTAACCATTAAACTTATCTAATTTCATATGGCTAAAGCAAAAAAACGCAGCGTAACTCTCGGAAACGCCTACATTCAATGCACATTCAATAATACAATTGTTACAATTACAGATCCAGAAGGAGAAGTATTAGCTTGGAGTTCAGCTGGCGCATCTGGTTTCAAAGGTAGCCGTAAATCTACACCTTTTGCAGCTCAAACAGCTTCAGAGAATGCCGTTGCAAAGTCAAAAAACTTTGGCCTTGAAAAAGTTAATGTTTTCATCAAAGGAATTGGACCTGGTCGCGAACAAGCAATCCGTGGTCTACAAGCTGGTGGCGTAAATGTTGAATCAATAACAGACGTTACACCTATTCCTCATAACGGATGTCGTCCTCGTAAAGCTCGACGTGTCTAATTTTCTAGTAAACTTAATTCTAATTTAATAAGTTATGTCTCGATACCGTGGTCCAATCGTTCGCAAGTCTCGCCGTTATGGTGCAATGCTATTCAGCAATGGCCAAAGCAAAACTAACGCTTTCAACAAACGTAAATATCCACCTGGTCAACACGGTAGAACAGCTGTTCGCAAACTATCTGAGTATGGTCGTCAATTACAAGAAAAGCAAAAAGCTAAATTCATATTTGGCATTAGCGAAAAGCAAATTCGTAAATATTTTGAAAAAGCTGATCGAAGTAAAGAAGTTACAGGTGTTCAATTAATGCGCTTGATGGAACTTCGCCTAGACAACACAGTATATCGTGCAGGTTTTGCAACAACTAGAACTCAATCTAGACAAATTGTAAGCCACGGACTTGTAATGTTAAATGGTCGTCGCGTTGACGTACCATCAATTGAAGTTAAAGTTGGTGATGTAATTGAAGTTCGTAGCAAATCACAAGCTAGTCCCCTATTCGCAGAAGTTAAGAAAACCAAGAAAGCTGTGAATCCTAAATGGATAAGTGTTGACTACGCTAAGTTAAAATTCGAAGTCATCGCTCAGCCAGAAGCTGACGATCTTGAAATGACAGTAGAACCGCAACTAATTGTTGAGTTTTACTCTAAATAGGTTTACTTTAAACTAAAATACAAATTTCCCTCCCCCTTTTGCTCTCTTAACCCACCTCACAAATGCACCAAATCCAAGCTGAAATCGGTATTCCAAAAATCAAGTCCGAACAAGGTGGTTCATCACAGGTAACATTTATTGTAAGCCCTCTACCTCCTGGTTATGGAACAACAGTTGGCAATGCCTTTAGAAGAGTACTATTGTCTTCACTACCTGGTGCAGCTGTCACAGGTATTAAAGTAAAAGGTAGAAATTATGAGTACGCAACAATCGAAGGTGCTAGCGAAACTATTTTGGATATTCTTTTAAATCTAAAACAGTTAAAGATTAAAAAAACTACCTCAGAACCATCTATAGTAACTCTTAAAGCTGAAGGTGGCACGGTTACTGCTAAAGCTATCAAAGCCGGATCAGAAATCGAAATTTTAAACCCAGAATTAGAGATTGTTACACTAGAACCTAAGAAAAGTATCGAAATCGAAATTCGTATCGAAAAAGGCGTAGGTTACGTACCTGCTCAAGAAAAAAAGAAACAAGAAAATATTGCAGATTATATCTGGACAGATGCTTTCTTTTCTCCAGTTAAAAAAGTTAGATTCGACGTAGAAGCTGCTCGTGTAGGAGATATGACAAACTTAGACAAACTAGTTCTAGAAATTGAAACAGATGGCTCAATGAGCCCTGAAGAAGCACTAAGATTTTCTTCAAACATCTTGCAATCTTACTTCAGTATCTTCAATGCTGAACAAATGACTGTTGAACCAGACTTTATTAGCGACGTTTCTACAATCACAGCTAAGCAAAAAGAAGAAGAAGCTAAAAAGCCAGTACAAGAAGAATATACACCTATTGAAATCCTTGGATTATCACCACGTACTCTTAATGCATTAATCAATGGCGAGATTGGTTCAATCGAACAATTGACAAAATGTACAGAAAGTAAGTTGACAAATCTTCGTGGTTTCGGTAAAAAGGCTCTCACAGAAGTACGAGTAGCTTTACAAGAACGCAATCTTGATTTATCGCAAGACTAGCATTCAGCCCAATTCAATTATCACAATTAATTAGAGACCTATGAGACATCGACATAAAAAAGTTAAAATTACTAATTGTCGCGCACATGCTGACAGTATCACACGTAATTTGATCGCTTCACTAATTAAAAGCGGTAAAATCAAGACTACTGAGAAAAAAGCAAAAGTTCTTCGCAGCGAAATGGAAAAGCTAATTGCACGCTCATTAAAAAGAGAAACTGTACACGCTATTCGTGAAGCACAATCTGTATTCTACGAGAAAGAAGTTTCTAAAATGTTTTTCGATCAAGTTTTACCAGCTAGCAAAGAACGTAAAAGTGGCTTTGTAAGAACATACAAACTTGGTAATAGATCAGGTGATAATGCAGCTATGGTTATGGTTGAATTAATTGACTATGTAAAAGCAGAAGAAGTAACCACAGATAAAAAAGAAGCAAAAAAAGCAGCTCCAAAAGCTAAAAAAACCGAATCAACTGACAAAGCTGAAAAAACAGCTGAAAAGAAAACCACTAAAAAAGCAACTAAGACAAAAGCTGTTGCAACTAGTTAATAAGCACTAACTCATAAGTACAATGAAAACTTTCATTCCAAATGCAAAAACAATGCCGAGAAAATGGTATATCGTTGATGCCAGCACAGCTCCACTTGGTCGCCTAGCTACATTCATTGCCGATACCCTACGTGGCAAAAACAAACCAACTTTTACTCCAAGTCAAGACACAGGTGATTACGTTATCGTGATTAATGCCGAACAAGTTGTTTTAACAGGGAAAAAAGAAACTGATAAAATCTACTATCGTCACAGTGGTTACCTTGGTGGCCTTAAAAAGGAAGCTGCAGGTAAACTTCGTGAGCGCAAACCTGAAAAAATTATCTTTGAAGCAGTTCGTGGTATGATTCCTCGCACTCGTCTTTACAAACCAATTTTGGCAAAACTTCATATCTATAGCGGTGCTGAACACCCACATGAAGCACAACAGCCAGAAGAATTAATCTAATAACTCATTACCTAACCTTCGATTAGATGACAGAATTTACACTACCAAAATCTCGCTATCACTACGCTAACGGCAAACGCAAAACAGCTATTGCTCGTGTTAGAATCTATGAAGAAGGTGCTGGTGAAATTATTATCAATGACAAACTAATTAAGGAGTTTTGTCCTACACAAGAAGAAGTTGAAAAAATTACTTCTCCACTAAAACTAAGTGGCAATACAGGCAAATTCACTATCAGTATTACTGTAGTTGGTGGTGGCTACTCAGCTCAAGCTGAAGCTTGCCGTCATGGTATTGCAAAAGCATTACAAGAAATGCAGCCAGAAACTAGAACAACTCTTAAAAAAGCCGGTTACTTAACACGAGATTCTCGCAACAAAGAACGTAAGAAACCAGGTCTTAAAGCAGCTCGTCGAGCTCCACAGTTCAGCAAACGTTAATATCACGTATTGCTTACTACGTAACTCAGTTAAAGCACCGCTAAGGCGGTGCTTTTTTCTTATCTATTGGATTTAAGCTATAAAACTGCTATCTTTCCAATTAATATATAACATTTCAATACAGTGCGTTTTGACATTATAACTCTCTTCCCTAACCTTTGTGAGTCTTACTTAAGCGATAGCATTTTAAAACGTGCAATTGAACAAAATACCATCAGTATTAAATTTTGGCAGCTAAGAGATTATAGTGACGACTTAAAACATCATAAAGTTGATGATACGCCTTATGGTGGTGGTGCGGGTATGCTAATCAGACCTCAACCATTATGGGATTGTATTCAAGCAGTAAAAAAAGAGAACAGCGGCCCAGTAATTTATCTAACTCCACAAGGTGAAGAGTTGAAACAAAATATCGTAGAAGAACTAGCAAGTACGCCTCAAAAAAGCTTAATCCTACTTTGCGGAAGATATGAAGGAATCGACCAAAGAATTAGGGAAACACTGATTGATCGTGAAATTTCAATCGGACAATATGTACTAACTGGCGGCGAACTACCAGCATTGGTCATAATCGACGCTGTAAGCCGTTTTGTGCCAGGGGTATTGGGTAAGAACGAATCAGCAGAACAAGACTCCTTCAGCGAAGCATTAGGCGGCAAAAAAGAGTATCCTCATTATACCAAACCTGCAAATTTTAGGGACATGGAAGTACCAGAAGTTTTACTTTCGGGTAATCACGCGGAAATTGAAAAATGGCGACGAGAAAACTTGATAGACTA
>CAYLRB010000048.1:0-5089 GCA_964386265.1 uncultured Candidatus Peribacteria bacterium
CTGAATATCTTTGTCGTTTAACCCCTGAGATGTAAGAAATGATTTTAGAATCATGGTTAATTAATAGCGGAAAAATGCTGACTAGACAATATTTTCAAAAACCAGCATCTGTTGACACTCCTGTAACACCAATAAAACTTTTGTCAAACCAGAGTATTGGCCGCTTGTCAATTGATTAAACCCCGAACAAGAGCTAAAAGTTTTATTCGAATAAATTTAACAATGCTTTATGAATAACGTAGTTGGTAATGGTGGACAAAATGGTGTTGAGGAAGCGGAGCTTGGGCGAGCGCTACAGGCACCAGCATTACAACAATTAGAGGTAGCATTGCGACCAAAATTAACAAGATATGATAAATCAGCACTACTAGAAACCACTGATGTTGAACTATATGCAAAAAAGCTTTTTGGTGATGACTGGGGAAAAATAGGAGAAGATGCGCAAGCTGCTGCTGTGATCTATTTACAACTATGCAAAGTTTTTCACGATCAAGGTAACCAAGAAGCAAAATCAGAAGGAAGTTCAATTAACTAAATTTTATTCTCCCAAATACACCCTTTCCTTCTCACTTCTGTACTGTTCAATTTCCGCTTTGTGTGCAAGTAGATAATCGAGATTGTCGTAGCCGTTAATTATGCAGTCTTTTTGAAAAGGGTCGAATGGGAATTCATATTTTGTGCCGTCTGCTAGGCTTACAGTTTGATTAGTCAAATCGATGTTTAGCTCTAATGGCTGAGCTGCAGCGGCTGCCACAATCTGATCAATTGCCGCTTGCGGTAACTGAACTAAAACTAGGCCATTGTTCCCACTGTTGGCTGCAAAGATGTCGGCAAAGGACGGTGCGATTACAGCTCGAATCCCATAATCCAGTAGCGCCCATACGGCATGTTCGCGCGAAGATCCGCAGCCAAAATTCGCTTCCGTGACTAAAAACTTTGCTGTTTTGTACATGTCTAAGTTAAGTGGAAAAGCCGGATCTTGTTCACGTAAACGGCTAAAAAGATAAGGACCATAGCCTTCAGCTGTGGTTTTTGTGAGGTATTGGGCAGGGATGATCATATCGGTATCGATGTCCTTTAGGGGTAAAGGAATGACTGTGGACGTGAGTTGTGTAAATTTTTGCATAGTTTTGGGAAAAATGTTGAAAACGTGGCACCTAGGAACTTAAAAGCAAATTTTGCCGGCAATTGCCGATTTGGCTACAACAATTGGGCTGGCCAGATGCGTTATACTGCCTGTGCCTTGTCGTCCAACAAAGTTACGGTTACTAGTGCTTAAACAGCGATCACCTGCGGGAACTTTGTCATCGTTCATACCAAGGCACATGCTACAACCGGGATTGCGCCAACTACAGCCAGCATCAATAAAGATTTTATCTAATCCCAACTGTTCTGCATCTTTTTTTACCTGTTCTGAACCGGGAACTACATACATTGTAACGCCTGCTGCCAGTTTTTTGCCTTTCATTATATCAGCGGCGGCTTTAAGGTCTGGCAAACGTGCGTTTGTACATGAGCCTAAAAATGCCCATTGAATTGGCAAGCCAACCATTGACTGACCGGGTTGCAACTGAGTGTATTCCAAAGCTTTTTCAGCGGTTAACTGCTCATTTACAGGTAAAGAATCTAGTAAAGGAACCGTATCAGTTAGCTCCATCCCCTGCCCTGGGTTTGTACCCCAAGTTATCATGGGATCTAAAACTGAAACATCAATAACTATTTCGTGATCATAAGTTGCTCCGGCATCAGATTTTAGTGTTTGCCAGTAAGCAACTGCCTCTTCCCATTGCCGACCTTTTGGTGCGTGTTTTCGACCTTTTATGTAGTCAAAAGTTGTTTGATCTGGTGCGACTAATCCGGCTCTAGCACCGCATTCTATACTCATATTACAGACGGTCATTCGTTCTTCCATGCTCATTTCCTCAACTGCTGTGCCGCAATATTCAATTATGTGCTCGTTTGCTCCACCAATACCAATTTGACTGATCAATTTTAAAATTGCGTCTTTGGCTGTCACCCCGGGTTTAAAACGACCTTTAAATTCTACTCGCATTGTTTTGGGTTCATTGCGAAGCAAACACCCGGTAGCCATGACTAATCCCACTTCGGTTGTACCTACACCAAAAGCCAAAGCCCCAAAAGCTCCATGTGTAGAAGTATGGCTATCTCCACAAACAATTGTAATACCAGGCTGAGTTATACCTAATTCGGGACCAATAACATGAACAATACCTTGGTAACCGCTATCAAAGTCAAAAAATTGGACACCAAAATCCTTGACGTTCTGCCGCAATGTTTCAACTTGGTTTTTGGCCTCGGGATCAAAAATATTAATTCTGTCAACTCTGGTAGGTACAGCATGGTCTAGGGTAGCGAAAAAACGCTTGGGATTCCAAATTGCCAAACCACGATCTTTTAGCATCTTAAAAGCCTGAGCCGAGGTGACTTCATGAATTAACTGTACGTCAATTGCGAAGACTGCTGGATGCCCTGGTTTTTGGCTAACTACATGGGCGTCCCAAATTTTCTGAATAATGTTTCGAGGAGTGGTTGTCATAATTTTTATATAGTGGTTTGGAGTATAATTATATTATTTAGAGTTTACAATTGAGATAAAAGTGTACTAAAATGTGTACGTACATTTTATCGTACAATTATGAACAGTTGGACAGCCTCAAATGCTAGAGCAAATTTTTTCCAAATTATTAAAGAAATTTCCAAAAACTCTTTGCCAACCCGGATTACCAGCAAGGAAGGTAACTTAATTTTAATGACGGAAGAAGATTACGAAAGCCTAATGGAAACTGCTGAATTGATCTCAATTCCCGGCTTGGTAAAATCTGTTAAAAAATCTGATGAAGAAATTAAGAAGGGTGATATAATCGAGTTTCATGAATTATTTGACTGTGAAGAATGAGTTCTATTAGTGTTTACAAAGTTTTTTTTACAAAATCTGCGGCGAAAGATTTAGAAAAACTTAACCCAAAAACAAAATCGAAATTAAAGAGAATAATCCAAGAGGTGCTACAGTTCACACCTTATGTAGGCAAAAAATTGCTTGGTGATCTATTGGGTAATTTTTCTTATAGGCTGTCTATTAAGGATCGCATTATTTACAGTGTTGATGAGGAAGCAAAAGCTGTCTACATTAAGAGAGCTAGCACTCACTATGGTGATTAGGAATATTTATCACCCCCAACCATTTACACCCTGTCCGACTGATAGCGATTGGCAACAAGTCGATTTTGGCTTTGCATTGCCAGCGCTCTATTTAAACAATCAAGGTAAGCTTTTACGCTAGCAACAACGATATCTGTATCGTTAGAGTTGCCTGAATAAATTTGACCATCCACCATAACTTGAACATTAACCGTTGCTTGCGCATCAATACCTTCTGTAATTGCATTTACGCTGTATTCCATTAGCTGATTTTCGACTTGTAGAATTTTGTTCACTGCTCCATAGGCCGCATCTACAGGCCCGTCTCCTACGGCTTCAGAAAAAATTTCGTCTCCTGCTGGACTCACAACAATCATTTCGGCACATGGTGTTGTTTTGTTTCCGCAGACCACTTTTAAGTTCTTGAAGGTGTAAGCGTTTTCAGTTAAATCTCCTTCGTTGACTAACAGATGCAAATCCGCATCGAAAATCTGTTTTTTCTTATCTGCAAGCTCCTTGAATTTAACAAAAACATCTTCGAGCTCTTCAGCTGATAGTTCATAGCCCAAAGTTTCTAAACGATCTTTTATGGCATGACGGCCAGAATGTTTGCCTAGAACAATTTTATTGCTGTCTATCCCAACATCTGTTGGCTGCATAATTTCGTAAGTGGCTCTTTGCTTTAAGACACCATCTTGATGGATACCTGACTCATGAGCAAATGCGTTTGCACCAACGATCGCCTTATTTGGCTGCACAGGAACACCGGTAATTGAACTCAATAATTTACTACTTGGATAGATCTCTTTGGTGTTAATTCCAGTATGAATACCATAGTAATCGCTGCGCGTTTGCAGTGCCATGACCACTTCTTCTAAAGCCGCGTTACCGGCTCGCTCGCCGATACCGTTAATTGTACACTCAATTTGACGCGCACCGGCCTTAACACCTGCCAAAGAGTTGGCGACTGCCATGCCTAAATCATCATGACAATGGGTTGAGATAATCACTTTGTCGGCTCCGGGAACTTCGCGAATTATAGCAGCAATTAAGTCAGCGTACTCTTCCGGCGTTGTGTAACCTACTGTGTCGGGAATGTTTAATGTGTCTGCACCTTCAGCAATTACAGCTTCTAGCACTTTAAACATAAATCCGCGATTTGAGCGGCAAGCATCTTCTGGCGAAAAGTCGACTCGTTCGCATAATGAACGTGCAAAACGAACTGCACTTATAGCCATTTCTAAAACCTCAGCTTCAGTTTTTTTAAGTTTGTGCTTTAAATGAATTTCACTTGTGGCTAAAAACGTATGTATGCGTGGTTTTTTTGCTTCTTTAATTGCATCAAATGCACATTGAATATCTTTTTCTGTTGCACGAGCCAAGCCGCAAACTTCAGCTTTTTTACACTGACGAGCTATTGCTTGCACGGCTGCAAAATCGTCTGGTGAAGCAATTGGAAAACCAGCCTCAATGACATCAACACCTAACCGCTCAAGTTGAAGTGCTAAACGGACTTTTTCATCTAAGTTCATAGAGTTGCCAGGGGCTTGTTCTCCGTCACGAAGTGTGGTGTCAAAAATTTTGACATAGTTTGGATCGGGTAAATACTGCGACATTGTTCTATTTATTAAAGTTTAAATTTATTGCTATGCATCCTGCATATTATGCAAAATCGCCCCAAGCTGCTAGAGATAGGGCTTAAATTATTAAATAACTCCTTAAAGCAGTTGCTTTAAGCCCTAAGAATTCAGGAGCAGAAGGAGTAATTTAATCATCAAAAATTGTTAGCAATGAGAAATTATCAGAGTAAACAATAGTTGTAAACGGAAAAAATGGCGCAAAAGGAATAATTACTAATTACTCTTCATTTTTTCCCAGCTTTCTGGTATAATTACAAGATTTATTTTGTACTATTTAAACCACCAAATGT
>CAYLRB010000049.1:0-3070 GCA_964386265.1 uncultured Candidatus Peribacteria bacterium
CTTTTGTATATGCGGTTTCATTGAACTTATACATGGCGAAGTTTTTTATGTCACCACTTGTTTCCTCTGTCGTAACAATCTGCGTACGCTCAAAGAAAGGTGGTAAAGCTCGTAAATCAGTGGTCATCAAGTAAACGTTTGCGTGCCTATATTGGTATAAGCAACTTGCCAATAGAAAGTCTGTATAAGACTTGTTGTTAGCATTTATTTTAGCCATGACAACAGAGAAGTCCGCTATTTTGTCTAAGAAATTCATCGGGTTAATATAATCTACTAAACTCGTGATAAATTCTGCACGTTCGTTGTAGATTTCAAGCGTACTTGAACCGTTTGTCACTTCAAACACTACGGATGGTATTGTAGTCAGAGAGCAACTACCCTCATTCTTTAGGTCAACAAGAAACTCAAGAAAGTCCTTGCTTCTAGTGGCGACACTGAAAACATTTGTATCAAGAAAAAGGGTAGCTTGGTTAAGGTCTTGTAGGGGTTGGGGTTGGTAAAGTGTCATCGGATAGGTGTTCCCCTACTTTTTTAGCCTTCTCCCAGATAGAAGTCTTGTCTAGCTTGGTCTTTTTAGCCTTAGTATTTTCAGCATAATTAACCTCAACAACAAGGCTTTTTAGTTCCTTGATTACTTCCTCTGGCTTGGTGGTTGTAGGATTATTGCTCATACATAAAGTATATCATGTTGGTTAAGCTTAAGCATATTGTGTGGTCAAACATGTCGCACAATACTGATTGTACGCACTACCTCAACAGGGGTAGTGGGTAATTTTTAGCGACATAAGGTCTTGTCAAGTGCTTATGTTATTTTCGCCCACCCCTGTTAAAAAACCTATTATGCAATAACTGGTTTTGTTCTAACTACGCCTAGTAGGCAACCCTACAAAGCCCGAATAACACAATCTCTTAAATACTGGTTCTGGAAGACAGACTTATCGCCGACCTTAGCCTTCCCGTCAGATACAAATCTTGCCGACAATGGCTTACTGTATTTATTAGAAAGCGATTGCAAGAGCTTCAATATCTCAATGATACGTTCTGGCTTCTCGTCTATGCCTATTGGGTATGTATCTATGCCAAGACCTGAGTGTAGAGAGAGGTAAATGTTCCTTTCGATTGAGAAATTACCAGCTTCGTATTCGTCAGCTAACTCAAAATCTTCTAGACACGGCAGCATCATACCGCATAGACCTACAGGCTTTGGGTTTTGCTCCTTGATGAACTTAGTGACCATTGTATACATGTTCGTAGTAACGGAATGCTCAAAGGTCAGTCCAAGCCTTTTTACGAAATTAACAAAACTGCTACTCCCCTTAAAAAGTGGTGCGATTGAGCTGTCGATACCTAAGAAATCTTGTTCTTCGGCGAATAACTCTGTAATCTCTTGCCAAGCATTCTTCATTTTCTCTAACCATTCTTCAAGCGTATTACAGCCTTGTGATAAGTCTGTAGGCTGTAAACCTATCGCAAATCCATCTGTTTCGTATCGTGCAGATGGAAAGTATGGACTAGATGAAGCATTGTTAAATGTATAGGTAAAACTAAACGTTTTTGATGCGTCTGTTCTAATTATTTCTTGTAGCAACTGAGCGTGTTCATTCGTAATTTCTTCTTGAACAAGCTCAACATTAAATGACAATGCTTTGTTTGCATAAAATGCTGGCAGAAGTTGATTCGCTTCAGTAAGCGTGGCGTTTCCTGCACTGATGTACTCAATTCCTTTTGCTGATAAAGCGTTTAGTCTATCAACATTCTTTACTGTTGATGCAACACGTTTGGTCTGTACCATATAGCCGTTCTGCTCTAGCTTCTGAACTATTGCATCAAGCTTTTTCAGAACTGATTCATCAGGATTTTGCGTAAACACACATACTGTTCGTACTATTTTTTCTTGGTTCATATACTGTAGCCTACCATAAATTCTACCTCTGTTACCAGCCTGACTTATGTAAGTCCCAACTTCGGGGTGCTTGTTCATCTAATGCTGTTATTTGCTTACTGGCTATTGTTCCTGTGAGAGCGGTTGATCCAATCGCTTCTTCTTTAGTTACCTGAGCTACTTCCTCTACATGCTGTTCAGCATTTGGGTCTGTTAGCTCGATTCCTTTACCTTGTTCTATATCACTCATATCAAAATTCTCCTTAAAATTTAATCAAATAAAAACGACCGCTTCTTTTCGGCGGTCGCTCTTGTTCTTATTTTAGGTCGTTTAATACGTTCGAGGAGCTACCGCCTGAATAAAAGAGGTAAAGCTAAAGAATACGGCAGATGTCTGTCGGTTTATATATAGAGCTGTCGCATTGCTTACGGTTTTCATAATTTTATTACTATAACATTCCCATGCTTATCTTGCAAGTCTAAGAGTGCTTAGGAGTAGGTGGTGATAGCCACTCATTATTCAGCTACCTCATCAAGAATTGCCATATCTTTTACACTTAGCTTTATACTAACGGCTTTAAGATTATCATCAATGTGTTTTTTGTTGATAGCTTTTGGAATAGGTAAAGCATTTTGAGCAAGTAGCCAAGCAAGAGCAACTTGGGCTGGACTACTATTGTGAGCCGTAGCAATATCTTGGATTGTCTTATTTGTTAGCACTTCTTGTCTCTTTACAGGCTGGTAAGCTACAAGTTGTATTTTGTTTTCGTGGCAGTAATTCTTAAACGACTTGTCTACATCTTTTTTGTATAGGACATTGTAATTCATTTGGTTAGCAACAATCGGGTGCTTTGCAATCTTTTGAGTTTGCTCCATATCAGCAACACTAAAGTTGCTAACTCCAAAGTCCCGAACAATACCCTCGTCAATTAACTCATCAATTTGATGAATAGCTTCTTGCCACTCCACTTCTTCCCAAGGAGCATGGATGTAAAGCATATCTAGATAATCTGTTCCGAGCTTTTCAAGCATTTTTTCTACGGTTGGTCGCACTAAACCATTTCCAACGCTCGTCTTCCATAGCTTGTCGGCAATATATAGGTCTTCTCGTTCTAAACCTGCAATTGCTTTACCTACTACTTCATCGGTGTGGAAAGCTCCGTAAAGTTCTGCACAGTCAATGTGGTT
>CAYLRB010000049.1:3080-4472 GCA_964386265.1 uncultured Candidatus Peribacteria bacterium
TAGAGTAGCGTATAGCTTCAATTTCGGTTGCTTCATTATCATAAGCTGGCTCAGCTCCTTTATACTTTGCCGTCGGGTCAGCATTAAATGTACCGCCTATATTCCAAGTGCCTATACCAATAGGAAAGAGTTGCTTGCCAGACTTTGTTTTCATAACTACATAATAACAGGGACAAACGGCATTAGCCACACAATACCTCAACATAAACCCTAAAGCTTGTCCAAAGCTCTGAAAATGCGTCACAGGGCATGTTTTAATTGGGGTTCTCGTTCATCTTTTGCACTTTGAAATTACAGTGCTACTGTTCCCGAATTTTTTAACCAACTTTTTACCCGCTAACGCCATTTATCCGTTTATTTATGTATACCAAATCTCTTAAAATCATAGTGAAAACGTGGGTGTTTTCTAGAAATATGTACTAAAACTAAATACAACTTTATGTTGGTTTTGTTTTGCGACTTTCATTTTTTCGGCGAATACCCTATTACGCAGATATGAGTAATATGTAGTACGTCCAATTCCTGCATAAAGACATGCTTCTTCAATAGTAGAATTATGTTGTATAGCATCAGCTAATCTAAGCATTGTCGTATACGTTACTACTGGCTTTCTGCCAACTGCTTTTTTGATTACCATACTTAGTCCTTTGTTTTCGGCGTTACCTTCTTCTTATTATCTCAAAAACACTAATTTTTCTTGACAATGCTTAAGGTAAAGAGTATAATTAGTAGCATAGACACCAACCAAAAGACCTTTCAGGCAGAGGTTTTTTGCGTGGTGTCTATTTGATTCTACAGATAGCCCATGCAAGCCTTAGCGGACTAATATAAACTCCCGCACTGAAACTTTTGCGAGGTGAAGAACCTAAAACACTTCACTGGTCAAAGACGGATACAGTGTGAGCTACAATCTAAATGAGGTTGCAAGTCAAACTATTGACGATGCGATGCTGTCTTTACTGATAGCAAAGCTAAAACAAAAAAACAAAAGCTCCGAACAGAATCCCAAGTTTGTTCTGGACAACGAAGGTCGCAAAGTCATTCTTTAGCAACCAGACGAAAGCACGGCATAATCAGCCGTGCTTTTTATATTGGGTATTGTTGTGAATACAGTAGTAAAATAAAACCATGTCTGATTTACCAGTAAACAGTAGTCCTCTAGAACAGCTTTACGAAATGCTCAAGTCCTCTACTCAAGCAGAGGAAGATTTTCACAAACCAGAGAACTTACGTTATGTTTTATATGCTCGTAAATCAACGACCGACGAAACACGTCAACCGAAATCAAAAACTCAACAAATAGATGAATGCAAAGAGCGAATAGTTGGACGTGATGGTGTTTCCCTCAATGAAGAAGACATTATTCAAGAAGATGGTTCAGCAAAAGAGCCA
>CAYLRB010000050.1:0-4462 GCA_964386265.1 uncultured Candidatus Peribacteria bacterium
TGTCAAATTTTAATATGATGATAAAATCCGCACCCTAATTATAATTATTATCAACAATATGTCAACAATTGCTTCTGGTGTTACTCTTTCAAATAGTTTAGATCGTCAAGCATATTTTGAAGATGCGAAGAAATATTTGCAAAAGTTATTAGATACTGAGAGATCTTCGGTTTCAGCAATTATTGCCGCAGCTTCTGATGTTAATGCTTTTAATCCAGCTGCTGATTTGCCTAGTGGAATTAAGTGGGAAGTTGTAAAAAGTTTTAATGAGGGTACTTTAGTGAGATCA
Source organism: uncultured Candidatus Peribacteria bacterium (assembly GCA_964386265.1). Classification (GTDB taxonomy): domain Bacteria; phylum Patescibacteriota; class Gracilibacteria; order UBA1369; family UM-FILTER-41-14; genus CAYLRB01. Next base: position 290 of record CAYLRB010000050.1, read on the forward strand.
ACAAATAATGGTATTTATCGTTGGAATCCAAATGAAAATGTTGTAGCTAATAAATCTTCTGTATTTAGGGAAGCTGTTTCAAGCATTTGCGGTGACTAGTCTTCTTCTTAATTGCCTTTTTTATCAAATTGGCTAAGCTTAAGTGTAGTTACTTTTTATCAAACTTCCCTTTTGCTTCAACTTGAGAATCTTAAAATTGCGATTGTGGCTGATTGGCTTACTAATTTGGGTGGAGCTGAGCGGGTTGTGGAGCAGATGGCTTTGGCTTTGCCGAATGCGGATATATTTACTTCGGTTTATGATCGGGAGGCGTTGCCGCAGTTTGAACAGTTTCGTCGCTCTAAAGTGCGGACGAGTTGGTTACAGAAGATACCCTATTTAAATAAAAGGCATCAGTTGTTGTTACCATTTCTACCGGGGGCGTTTGAGAATTTTGATTTTTCGGACTACGATTTGGTGTTGTCGTCTAGTTTTGCTTGTGCGAAGGGAATTTTGACCGGGCCAGATACGTTGCATGTTTGTTACTGCCATAATCCGACGCGCTATTTATGGGACGAATCGCACGAATATTTGGATCGTTATCCATGGCCTAGTTTTGTGAAAAAGTTGGCGAGTTGGCCGTTGCATCGTTTGAGAATTTGGGATCGTGTGGCGGCGGAGCGGCCGGATTTTTATCTTGCTAATTCGAAATTTGTCGCCCGCCGCCTGCAAAAATATTATCAGAAGGAGTCGCAGGTTTTGTATCCGGGCGTTGTTTTACCGGAATTCGAGCATAAAGATAAAGAAGATGTGGAATGTTCGGCGACACGGTGCGGTGACTATTTTTTGTTAGTTTCACGTTTGACGGCTCAAAAGCATGTGGATTTGGTTGTTGAGGCTTTTAACGAGCTTAAATTGCCTTTAAAGATTGTTGGAAGTGGGCCGGCTCGTAAGCAGTTGGAAGAGTTGAATAGTTCAGAATTTACGGAGTTTTTGGGTTTTGTGTCGGACGATGAGTTGGATGAATTGTATAGGCATGCTAAGGCTTTGATTTTCCCGCAAGCGGAGGATTTTGGTTTGGTGCCTGTTGAAGCGCAGGGTCGTGGTTGCCCGGTTGTTGCTTTTGCTAAAGGTGGGGCTTTGGAGACTGTTTACGCGGCAGAGGCTGGTGGCGAGTTGTTTGCTGAACAATCGGTTGAGGCTTTGGTGGCCGCGGTTAGAAACTTTAAGGAGCGAGAAAAGCTTGTTAATAAGGTGAAAGTTCGGAAATCGGTGGAAAAATTTGCGGCAGATAAGTTTAGAACGGATTTGCGAAAAATTTTGCTGGAGTTGACGAATCTATAACAGCTAATTCCTTAACAAGAGGTTGATTTGTTGCCTTATTTAAGTAGACTAAAGCGGTTAAAGAATTTTAATCATTTTTTTGATGTCACTTCCTGTTCAAACTCAAGATACTCACACTGGTTTAGCTCAAATGCTTAAAGGCGGTGTAATTATGGACGTTGTTAATCCTGAGCAAGCTAAGATTGCCGAGGCTGCAGGGGCATGTTCTGTAATGGCTTTGGAAAGAGTGCCGGCAGATATTCGTAAAGATGGTGGTGTTGCGCGAATGAGTGATCCTAAGATGATTAAGGGTATTATTGATGCAGTTTCAATTCCTGTTATGGCAAAGGTGCGGATTGGTCATTTTGCTGAGGCACAGATTTTGGAAGCTTTAAAGATTGATTTTATTGATGAGAGTGAGGTTCTAACTCCAGCTGATGAGAAGTACCATGTAGATAAAAATAAGTTTAAAGTGCCATTTGTTTGCGGAGCCACTAATTTGGGTGAAGCGTTGCGGAGAATTGCTGAGGGTGCGAGTATGATTAGAACTAAGGGCGAGGCTGGAACTGGTAATGTTGTGCAAGCTGTTCGTCACCTTCGTCAGATTAATGAAGAGATGCGGATGGTTGGCATGATGTCAGATGCGGAACTTGTGCATTATGGTAAAGAGATTGGCGCGCCTTTAGATTTATTGATGAAAACACGTGAACTTAAGCGTCTTCCTGTTGTGATGTTCACTGCAGGCGGAATTGCTACACCTGCTGATGTTGCTCTTTGTATGCAGTTGGGAGCTGATGGTGTTTTTGTTGGTTCAGGTATTTTTAAATCTGGCAACCCTGAAAAACGTGCACGTGCAATTGTGGAAGCAGTTATTCATTACAACGATCCCCTTAAATTGGCAGAAGTTTCTGAAGATTTGGGTGAACCGATGGTTGGCATTAATTGCGATGACTTGGCTGTTCAGTTTGAAGTTCGAGGGGTGTAGTTTAATCTTTTTGACAACAAAATTTACCCCCGAGGGTAAATTTTGTTGTTCTTATGCTAGCACTTTTTTCTTTTTGCCTACTATCTACTATTTTTTGAACACCCTCTTCGACTCCCTATTGACAAAGTTTGTCGAAATTCCCTATCTTGATAGTATTGTTAAGATAAAAAATGAATCAGTTTGCTGTCAATGCTGGTGTGTTAGCTCTTCAAGGTGGTTTTGCTGAGCATCAAGCTATTTTAGATAAATTGGGAGTAGCTAATCAACAGGTTAAAACGGTTGAGGATTTGCAAAAAGTGCAGGCCTTAATAATCCCAGGAGGCGAAAGTACTGTCATGAGTAAATTTTTGGATATTTTTAATTTGCGGCAGCCAATTTTGGAGAGAGTAGCTCAGGGGATGCCGATTTTCGGGACATGTGCTGGTGCAATTTTGCTTGCAAACGAGATCGAGGCTGATAAAAAGGTTCAACCATTAAAGCTAATTGATGTAGTTATCAAGCGGAATGCTTATGGTTCTCAGATTGATAGCTTTGTAACTGAATTGGAGTTCTCTGCCCTAGCTGCCGGACAAAAAATTGATGGTATGTTTATTCGTGCGCCTCGTTTTACAAATTTGGGACCTAATGTTGAAATATTAAGTAGTTACAATGGTGAACCGGTTTTAGTGCGGCAATCAAACATATTGGCGGGGACTTTTCATCCGGAGTTGGTTGGTGAGACTGCTGTCCACGAATGGTTTATAAAAGAATTTGTTGCTTAGAAAACAAAACCAGCTACAATCAAGGTTAGGGTATTAAAAATAAAAAAACATATGAAAAAATTATTACGCTTTTTAGGTGTGCTCGTCTTGCTTGCTGCGGTTGGAGTGGCGTTTTTTAGTGGCTCACAGTTGTGGCAGGGGCGATTAAGTTTGCCGGAAAATGTTAATGTACCTGAAAGTGCATTAGAAAGTTTTGATTTTGAGCTGGTAGGTGCAGATGCACGGTTGGAAAATGGTATTTATATGGTTGATAAATTTACGTTAGAGGAGCTAGAAAATTTTGATATGTATATTAGGGTTAATAATCCACCTGTAGAAGACACAGAGCGGTATGGTGAGGTAAAGGCTTACTATAAAAACTCTACGGACAGCATAAATGTAGATGGTATGACATTTGATATTGATCTATATAGTCCGTGGCCGTTGGAGTTCCGTAAAGAATTTGACTTAGCTGAACATTATATTTACGGAAAAATTTTAATTGGTATTACTATTGAAGGTCCTGCTGGTGAAAAATTGACTAAAAATTACCTTTTTGTACCTAAGATTGATTTTAGTGGTATTTTTATGCTGAATGAAAATCGAGAATCAAACGAGGTATTAGCTTTAGACTTATCTGGAATTAATAGTAATATCCGCCAGTTACCGACTTTGCGTTTACCGGAAAATGTAGCTGATTTGCTAGCTGAAAATCTATCAATTAATAATCAAGAAGTTGCTTGTCGGGCTCTTAGTCAAAGATCAAATGGTAGGCCTGTGATTGTGTTTAATCCAAATGGCGATGAAGAGGTTGAGGTTACAGATAGTAACTATAATGTTGAGGCAAGAATTTGTGCGCCAAGTGGATATTTGTCTGAAGTAAAAATTGAACAGTCTTCAACAGCAAATGGATTAATTAGAGTGCTTTTAGATGAAGAATTTGAAGCCAATGATGAAGTAATTGTGAAAAATTTTGAAATTCCAACTACGCTACGCGATGGCGTAAACAATATTACCATTACAGCTGTAGCCAGAAATTTAGATAATGAAGCTATTAGTACTGTTGGTACTTTCCCTGTTAGGTATGAAGATAACAACAATGCAGACAGTGAAGATCCTGTAATTACTGTTTCAACTACTCGTCAA
>CAYLRB010000051.1:0-4297 GCA_964386265.1 uncultured Candidatus Peribacteria bacterium
AACACCACTACCAGCTGGCATATTATTCGTTTAATCATATTTATTTTGTTTAATTTACATATTGATCAAAACATGATTGTTGAAGTCAGTCAATTTTGATTAGTCATATTTGATTGCCTTATAAAAAACGATGGCATACTAAATGAAAATTCGGCGCTTATTAAAGGGAAAAAACAACTTTTTACAGCTGACTTGGTAAACCAAATTTGACTAGTCGAACAAAAAAGAAAACAACCTTTTGTTCAGATATTGACAAAATACGTATTTTCTTTTAAAATTTGCAACTCAATAAACCTTCAAAGCATGGCAACAGCTTTAAGAATGACCGCCAACGAACCAAGCCCGACCAACATAATTGCCCAACAGCAAGCAAATATTGTCAATCTTGAAGAGTACACCAAAGCATATCCGGGCAAAATTTACATTTGCAATGAAAAACGTGAGAACTCTTTTGAAGAGAACCCACTTTCAAGATTTCTACAGTGGCTATACTACAAAATCAACAACATCCAAACTGACCCACAAACACCTGAGGAAATTATTAATCTTACAAAGGCCCATGCCAAGTTCGCAGTACCTTTAAAAGAAGACCTAGTCATACACCATAATTTTGATTTTTATCGAACAATTCAGAGAATGTTTGATGATTCAATAACGAATAAGCCAAATTTTGCGATGCAAATTCTACTTGGTATGCCGATGGCTTTTGTTTATAAGTTTGTAACTTGGCTTGATCGAGATATTTACAACCCATTTAGTAGAGAAATTATTGCGCGCAGCGGTTCTCAAGAAACATTTTTCAACCAACTAGCAAAAGCTGGCTTTTATGATGGAATCCGAGCCAAGCAAGACAAAGGCAATTTAGGTGTTAATGCACATGCAGCATTAAATAGAACTCCACTAAGCCTTTTTCAAGATTGGCTAACAGCAGAGATTCAGATGTTAATGTACAATAATACCGACGACGGCAAAAATTTACGAGCTAATGCCGCTAACGTTTTACAAACAAATATATCTGCTAAAATTCTTGGCCTAATTGGTAGTATTTTAGGGCCTGCGTTTGTACAAGCATCCGGTCTGGCAATCGGTAAAGCAATCTTAACTGGATCAACTGCTAAAGAAATTTCCGAATTAGTACTAAAAAACCTTGGCGCCTCAACTGCTGGAGGTGCGGCTGGTCTTGTAGCAGGTTCACTAGGTGGTCGCCTAGCTGGCTATACAGCTACAGATTTAGGCACAAAAAACTGGTTTTATAATGAAAAAAATAATGTAATTCCGTTTGCAGAAAGACGGGCAAAATTAAAGCAAGAAGCTGATGCAGAAGCCGATGAAACTAAAGTAGCAACGTATATTTCTCAACAAACTGCTGAAAAAACTAGACGCACACTTAGCGGCCAAATAGCTGACGATGTACCACCTCAAAACGTAATATCGGCAGATCAATTAGCAGAAATGCGTAAAACCAGAGCGGAAGCACTTAATCCAAAAGCTAAAACCGCGGCAGCTATACCTTTAGCAAAAGCAGCTTAGACTTGTATTAAACTGAACTTTGTGCTCCAATTCGACTATCAGAATTTAAATCTAAAAAATATGGCGTTCGATGCCAAAGATCTAATTAAAGACTATAATACTGGTGATTTAACTATTGGCGTACTAGGTGGACATAGCGGGCTAGATATCTGCCGCGGAGCCAAAAAACTAGGATTTAGAACTGTTGCCGTTTGTGAAAAAGGACGTGAAAGAACATATTCGGAGTTCTATAAAACACGTAAAGTTGGTGACCGAGAAATCGGCTGCGTAGACGAAGTTATCGTTGTAGATAAGTTTGCTGATGTTGTTAACCCGGCTGTTCAAGAAAAACTAAGAGCACTAAATACAATTTTCATTCATAATCGCTACTTCTGGGTTTATTGCGATTTCAAAGCTATTGAATCAGATTTTAATGTACCAATCTTTGGAACGAGAGAACTGGTCAAATTGGAGGAACGAGACGTTGATAAAAACCAATACTGGTTACTTGAACAAGCTGGAATTAGAACTCCGCGCATTATTCGAGCAGGTGGCGAAAAACTAACTGAACCACAACTACGAAATCGTCTTGATGAGCATTTTACTGCTGGCGATCGACCGCTTATTATTAAAGCGCATGAAGCGGCGCGAGGCTATGAACGTGCATTTTTCGTTATTACTAACACCGACGACTACTTTAGTTTAGCGGAGGAAGTAATTGCCGATGGAACAGTTGATGAAGCCGATTTTGAAACTTCAACAATTGAGGAATTCATCTTAGGCACACAGGTTAACTTCAACTTCTTTTATTCTCCACTTACAAAACAGCTAGAGCTTATGGGTACAGACATGCGTCGCCAAACAAATTTAGATGGATTTTTACGCTTGGATGCAGGCACACAGCTTGGCTTACTACAAAAAGGTGTCCGTCCAACAATGATTGAAACAGGACATGTTGCTTGTACAATTAAAGAGTCGCTTGTTGAAAAAGCTCTAATGATTGGGGAACAGTTTGTTGCTACAACTCAAGAGCACACAGCCCCAGGTATTATCGGACCATTTGCATTACAAGGTGCAGTAGATAGTGCTACGGGACGCGAGGAATTAGTTATTTTTGACGTATCAATGCGAATCCCTGGTTCTCCGGGTACAATGTTCACCCCCTACTCTGGCTACCTATATGGAGAAAGCATGAGCTATGGCGAACGAGTTGCCATGGAAATTGCGGTTGCCCGCGATGCTGGCAAATTAGAGCAGCTACTTACCTAAACAAAAAAAGTCACCCCGGGGTGACTTTTTTAATTAATTCTTAGACAGCGATCATTGAGATCTCAACACCAACGCCTTTTGGTAGCTCTTTAACAGCTACAGTAGCGCGAGCAGGTGGATTTTCCGAGAAATGTGCTCCATAAACTTCGTTTACTGCTTGAAAATCAGCCATATTAGTCAAATAGATTGTGGTCATTATAACCTTGTCAAAACCTGAGCCGGCCGCATCTAATACAGCTTTGAGATTTGCCATAACTTGCTTGGCCTGTTCAACTATATCTCCTTCAACTAATGTACCATCGGGCTTTAAGGGAATTTGCCCTGAACAAAATACTAAACCATTGGCTTTAACTGCTTGCGAGTAAGGCCCAATTGCAGCTGGTGCATTTGATGTTGATACGATTTCTTTCATGCAGGTATGATTTAAAAAACAGCAATTTATCGGTCAAACAAAGAGCGAACTCTTTTACCAACGATTTCAATTGGATGCTGAGCTTCTTTGGCACGGTAATCTTGCAGATCCTTAGAGCCATTGGCCGCACTAGCCATCCACTCACGTGCAAAAGTTCCATCTTCAACTTCTTTAAGAATTTTACGCATTTCTTCTTTTACTGCTGGCGTAATAATGCGGTTACCTCGTGTATGCCCACCAAATTCTGCAGTATTTGAAACAACTTCCCACATTCGACTAATTCCACCTTCATACATTAAATCGACGATCAACTTTAACTCGTGCAAACACTCAAAATAAGCTAACTCAGCTGGATAACCTTCTTCTGTTAAAACTTCAAAACCCGCTTTAACCAATTCGGCAACACCTCCGCAAAGCACTGCTTGTTCACCAAAAAGATCTTCGTTTGTTTCTTGTTCAAAAGTACATTCAATTACACCCGCTTTGGTAAAAAACATAGCCTTAGCCATTGCCAATGCAATTTGCTTAGCAGTTCCGTCAGTATTGTCTTGATAAACTGAAATCAAAGCCGGCACACCAAACCCTTCTTGATAACGCTTATACTCCTCTGTCCCCGGTGATTTAGGTGCAACCATGATCACACCAACACCAGCCGGTGGCACGATATTTTTAAAAACGATACTAAAACCATGAGAGAAACTAAGTATTTTCCCTGGAGCCAAATTAGGTGCAATTTCTTGCTCAAAACAAGCTTTTTGCTGTTCATCTGGAATTAAGATGTGCACGATATCTGCCTGCGCTGTAGCCTCACTAATCGACATAACTTGTAAACCATCAGCTTGCGCTTGTGCATGAGATGGACCATTTGGTCGTACCCCCACAACAACGTTGCAACCTGATTCATGCATCATTCTGGCTTGTGCACGCCCTTGAGAACCATAACCAATAACGGCAATTTTTTTATTTGAGAGTACCGTTGTATCTGCATCTTGGTCTCTGTAAATTCGCATTTCCGACATAATAAAAAAGTTAAAGCAGTTCCAAAGTTAGCATTTAACCAGATTGCTGCCAAGTAAAGTTTTTGGAAAATTACTATTAAGAATTATT
>CAYLRB010000052.1:0-888 GCA_964386265.1 uncultured Candidatus Peribacteria bacterium
GCTCCCAAAATTGTTGCAAGCTAAAAACTTGCGTACATTTGAGGCCAAAGGCCGAGCATGTTAAGCAAGTTTTTAGCTTGCAACAAAATAATTGACCGCATTCTGATAAATCTTCTGTGCTGGGCTTTCGTCAGAAAAATGCTCCCCTTTTCTCTTAGCAATCTCTTTTTGCAGTGTCCAATCTGGTTGACTATATGCAGTTAAAAAGCGATCTGGATGTGGCATAAGTGCAAATATTCGGCCTGTGTGATCACAGATTCCAGCGATATCTTCCATTGCTCCATTGGGATTCAAAGGGAACATACCATCTGCTGCCTTACCTTCGGCATCACAGTATTGTACGGCAATTTGATCGTTTGCTTTTAATTCATCAAGAACTTCTGGTTCAGCATAAAAATTACCTTCACCGTGCCCTACTGAAATTGATAATACATCTATACCGCGTAGGAAGACACATTTGTCCGACATTCTCTTTATATGTGTCCAACGGCAGTTATAGCGTCCATTTTTATTACGTTTAAGTGCGACTTTGCGAGTTCCCAATTGATCTCCTGCTAACCCAGGTACAATTCCTAGATTTGCCATCATTTGGAAGCCATTACAGATACCGATTGTTAAAGTATCGCGGCTGATAAATTTCAATAGATCGTCGTATAGGTTGTTGCGCAAGCGGTTAGCCAATGCAACGCCAGCACCTAAGTCATCACCATAGGCAAAACCACCGGGGAAGGCCAAAATTTGCGAATTTTCAAGTTCTGACGGGTTTGCAATAAGATCGTTGATGTGGATTAAGTCTGCCTTTGCTCCTGCTTGTGCAAAAGATTGTGCCATTTCAAGTTCACCATTGATACCAAAACCGCTTAGAACCAAGGCTCTTGGTGCGCTTTA
>CAYLRB010000052.1:898-4173 GCA_964386265.1 uncultured Candidatus Peribacteria bacterium
CATGATCAAAGTGGTGTTAGTCTTATTGATAAATTTGATTGCCTGAATTGTAGGCATTTGTTGCGTCTGCTAAATCGATTGCAACTTGTGCTCCTTCTAAAGTTTGGAAGCGTAATTCTTGCTCGGCAATTACCTTACCGACTAGTGCGAAGTCTTGTCCATGGAATAGCTCTTCAAATGCAGTTTGATGCTGTGGATCAATTGTTACAATGATACGACTTTGTGTTTCAGAGAAAAGCAGCTGAGTTGTGTTTAAGTTTCCGTACACTAATAGTTTATTTAAATCAATTTCCAAACCTAACTGCCCTGCAATAGCTGACTTTTGCAATCCGACTGCTAAACCTCCCAACCCAACTGATGTTGCTGAAGCAAAAATCTCTTGTTTAACAGCTTCATAAAAAGTTTTGTAACGCTTATAAGCTGCCGCTGAGTTAACTTTTGGCACATTTGCTCCAAGCTCACCTTTAAGGTTATAGTACTCAGACCCTCCAAGTTCGTTGGCAGTTTTTCCTAAAACGTAAACTAAATCGCCTGCTACTTTTGTGTCCAATGTTAAAGCTTTTCTTACATCTGGAATAACACCTAGGCCGGAAATTAGTAAAGTTGGCGGAACAGAGATTTTCACTGACTCACCCTTGGCATTAAAGCCTTTGAAGTCATTAAACATTGAATCTTTACCGGAAATATATGGCGCACCATAGGCAACTGCATAATCATAACAAGCTTCCGCTGCTTTTTTTAGTTGGTATAAACGCTCAGGCTCATCTGAAGAACACCAGCAAAAATTATCCATCAAGGCTAGATGATCAGGGTTTGCACCTACTGCCACTGCATTGCGGATTGCGGAATCAATTGCGGACGCCGCCATGTGATAACTGTCAATTTCACTGTAAAATGGATTTAAAGCTTGTGAAAGTACTGCTCCATGCCAAGTTTTATAGTCAGGTTTAATTATTGTCGCTGTGTTGTTTACTAGTCCCTTACCTTGCAATGGTTTAACAATGCTGTTGCCTTGAACTTCGTGATCAAACAAAGTTGAGACGTAGGCATAGCTGGCAATGTTCGGCTGCGCAAGAATGTTTAAGAGATCTGTTTTGACCTGCTCAGCATTTGGTGCAGCTATTTGAGGCTCTGCTCCCGTGAATTCTACTTTTTTCGTTGATAACGCTGGCAACGGTACGCCTTCATGCAAAAACTCCATGCTTAAATTAAAGATCGGCTCGTTATTATAGCTAATTTTGCAGTGACCGTCGTTTGTAAATTCGCCAATGACTGTTGCTTCGGTTCCATGTTTTTTGAAAATTTCCTGTAAGCGTGGCCATTTTGAAGGTTCAACAGCTAGTGTCATTCTTTCTTGAGATTCAGAAATCCAGATTTTCCAAGGTTCAAGGTTGGCATATTTTAGAGGCACCTTTTCAAGATCAACACGACATCCTCCGCATTCGCGAGCCATTTCTGGCACTGAACAAGAGATACCTCCCGCACCATTATCTGTAATTGAGTTATATAGATTTTCTTTGCGAGCTTCTGTTAAAATCGCGTCCATAAACCGTTTTTGCGTAATTGCATCACCAATTTGAACAGCAGTACTTGGACTTCCTTCGTCCAAAGATTCAGAAGAAAATGTTGCCCCGTGAATTCCATCTTGCCCAACTCGTCCGCCAATAACTACAACTAAATCTCCTGCTTGTGCGCCTTTTTCGTAACTTGGCATACCGCCAACTTCTTTAGGGATTAGCCCGATTGTACCAGCGAAAACTAGTGGCTTACCTTTGTAGCGATCATGGAAATAAATAAATCCTTGTGGGCCCGGAACTCCAGATTGGTTGCCACCGGCCTCAATACCATGCACAACGCCATCAATTATTGTTTTTGGTTTTAGTGCTTGATCTGTTAAATCTTTATCTCGATATATTGGCTCATCATCGTTTGGCATCCCAAAACAAAAGCCATAACGGTTGGCAATTGGTTTTGCACCTTTACCAAAGCCGAGTGTATCTCGATTTACACCTACAACACCAGTGATCGCACCACCGAACGGATCTAGTGCAGATGGACTGTTATGTGTTTCAGCTTTATCTGTGATGTAATAGTTTTCATTAAATTTGATCGCGCCTGAATTGTCTTTAAAGACCGAGACGCAAAAATCATCAGCTCCTTTGTTTTGACGAACTGTTTCAGTAGCTTTTTTGATGTAGCTTTTGTACAAACCACCAGCAACTTCATCAATTGGTGAAGCAAAAATTTTATGTTTACAGTGTTCTGACCAAGTTTGCGCAATACATTCAAGTTCAATGTCTGTTGGTTGACGACCTTCTTTGCGGAAATAGTCGCGGATAACATGCAGCTCGTTAAGCGTTAATGCCAAAGGTCCACGGAAAGTTCCATCTTCATTTCTAATCCCCTGTTTGCCTAAAACCATAAGTTCTTCATCGCTTACCTCCAGATTCACGCTTGTAACTTTTACTTCACTATTTTTTAGATCAACACGAGGCATCATAACTGGCATACCCTTGAGGGCATATTCAGAAGCCTCCAGATAATGACAACGCTGAATCAGATTGTTATGTAATGCTGCTTTTACTTTTTTAAGCTCTTCATGGTTCAAGCTACCTCGCAAAAAATACAAAGTTGAACTTGCCACTTGATCATCTTTGGCAAACTCTGTTTTGAACAGATCACAGATTAATTCTGATGTTGTAGTTGCAACGTTATCTGTTACACCGGGCAGGTAACCAATTTCTAAAGCATGATCAAAATCGTTAATTACGGTCGGCTTTAAACTCGGGATTTCAATTAATGGATTATGTATTGCGTCTGCAATGTCGGCTAGCTGGTCGTCTGTCAAATCTTTGGCAACCGTAACAACACGCACCACCAAGGCATTTGTAAGGCCGGGGGCAATTTTTTGTAATTTGGCCAGAGTTTGAGATGAACTTGAATCTTCACCACGGGGACGTATTTCTATGCGAGCGGCTCTGGTCACAAAATTAGATTAACTAGATACAGCCCCATCTTAAAACAAGATAGCAGCATTTGGCAATAAATATTCACCCCGGGGTGACTTTTTTATTTACGACGTCTGGTTGCTGCTGCTGCGCCAAGTACTAGACCGAAGCCAGCTGCAAGCCCAAAAGGATTTTGTTCTGATCCACCTAGGTCACCTTGAACTGAACATCCATCTTTTGGTTGTTTTTTTGTAGGTTGATCAATTGCGGCATCAGGTTCTACAACGTCATTTCCAGGTACATCTGGGGTGGCAACATCTTCACTAG
>CAYLRB010000053.1:0-4121 GCA_964386265.1 uncultured Candidatus Peribacteria bacterium
ATTATTGTGAGCGATCTGGAAATGTAAAAAGGTACAGAATAAGTAGACCGATATTACCTAGTAATACAAATTATGAGTTTGGTTGTTGTAAAAACTTTTTCGGATCCGCATGAGGCAAATGTTTGTAAAAGCCACTTGGAGTCAGAAGGTATATTGTGTTTCCTGAATAACGAAGGGGTAATTGGGGCAAATCCGTTACTTTCAAATGCAGTAGGTGGGTACCAGTTACTGTGTAAAGAAGAAGATGCGGAAAGAGCATTGAAAATTATTGAACAAGGCTAGAGCACTTTGTTAGAAAAGTGTATAGTTTTAAACTATCTCTAAGTATGCTCCTTCGCCAATATCAATTGTATCGCCACTACTTGCACCGTTGATTTGTGCTAAAGTTGAATTCAAGGCATCATTGCTCAAAACTTTTTCCTTAGAAAATCCAAATAGGCTTGCTTGTAATACTACACTACCATCATCAAAAGCTTGAACAGATTTAAGGGTAGCGCCAGCTGGTAGAACTATTTTTGCAACTTTCTTGTCTACTGTTAATGTCATTTCATCAAGGTTTAATGTAACCGGCTGCTCGTTTTTAACAAACTCAACTGTGCCAAATGAAACGGGGCCTTTGTTTACAATGTCTTGCCAATTAGATTTGGATTCTTGCTTCAATGGTGATGGTTCAAAAGCTTCGTTTGGTGTTGAATCAGTTTGTTCTTCACTGCTTGGTAAAGCACTTACTATGAACTTGCTCTCGATAGATTGTATAATTCTTTCGAAGTTCGCTGCATCATTTTTAAAATGGCCTGCGGTTAAAGTAACAAGTTCATTAAAAGATGCCATGAAAAAGGACATTAGTGTTTTGGCATCAATTTTTTCAATAAGCATTTTTGCTTCTTCAGGGGCTATAGATTTTAAATTCGGCTCGAGTTTTTTTCCTAAGTCCATAATTGTACGCATGAGGTCTTCCGCACTACTTATATTTGCTAGATCAACTTTTTTTAGCTCGGATTCAAATACTGGAATTAGCTCATTAACTAAACTGTTTAGCAGAGCAAGTTGGGGTGTTTCTGCTAGTAATTCTTCGCGAAACTGCATTGCTCGAGTTTGAAACTCTGTCACGTCGATCTCGTCAAAAGTTGGACTTTTTAGCAAATTAATATCAATATCTAAATTTTTAGCTTCGAGAGTTTTATTTACCTGTGGCATTACTTCAAGAATTGCTAACATTTTCTTTCGCATTAGCCATTCAATCGACTCTTTATCTACTGTAATATCTTCAGGAAGAGCGTTGCTTGGATCGACATTTAAATCAATAGATTGCCCCTGCGTGTTATCGGTAAGCTGTTCTTGATTGTTTGATACAAAATCTAGTGCGTCTTGTGTTTCTGGGCCAAATTTGCCGTCTGTACCATGTTTTGGTAAAGATCCGCCTTGTTTTAAAATTGCGTCTTGGATTGTTTGGACTACCGAAAAGGGATTTTTCGAAACCTCAAAATATTTCCAATTAATTGCTTGTCCTTCTTTCTCCCAATTCATTAGTTTGCAAACCTTAGGCCATCTTGATTTTAATCTATTATAAAAATTATATGGGTAGGTCGGGGGTTCTTCGTTTTTAGCTACTGTTTCAAAAGGAGCATCTGTTGCAGCTTTAAAATCTTCCCGAGGGGACGCAGTATTTTCATTTGGTGAATCTTGTTTTTCAATTCCCATTAAATTTGCACTTAAATCTTTAAATTATACCAAATTTTTGCAACTTTCTCAATTGAATTGATTGTATGGATTTAGTTGGAGATCTATACTGGATTAGGTAAATATTAATTAGTAAACTATGGAACCTAAGCTAGAGAGCGCTGTGAAAATCATGAGTACATTTTGCAATTTTAATGGTAGAATTTAAGTTCTAATATAGATCTATGAAAAAAGAAATTCTCATCGTCAAAAATGTTACACATGAAGGGCCAGGCATTCTGGAAAATGTGTTGCAGGAGAAAGGTGTTGCTTACGAAGTTGTTGATCTAGATCAAGGGCAGCAATTTCCGTCAGTTGAAAATTACGGTGCGGTAATTATTCTCGGTGGTCCAGATAGTGCTAATGACGAAAACGACAAAATGAGAAACGAATTGAGTCGCATCAAAGAAGTAATCACAGGGGAAGTTCCTTATCTTGGAATTTGTCTTGGCTTACAAACTCTGGTGAAAGCGGCAGGAGGAAGAGTTACAAAAAGTCCTTTGAGAGAGATTGGCTTTATCGACCCAGAGGGGGAGAATTTTACAGTCGAACTTACAGATGACGGCAAGCAAGATCCGCTATTTAAAAACCTAAACCACACATTAAAAGTTTTTCATCTTCATGGTGAAACGGTTGAATTAACGGGTAGTATGGTTTTGTTGGGTAAAGGCAAGTTTTGTAAAAATCAAATTGTTAGGGTTGGAAAAAACGCTTACGGAATCCAATGTCATTTTGAATTAACAACAGAAATGTTTGAGCATTGGTTAGCAATAGACCCTGACCTGCAACAGCTAGATCAAGGGCAACTAATATTTCAATATGAGAAGATTAAAAGCGATTACCGTAATGTTGGCGAGCAATTACTTAAGAATTTTTTGACTATTGCAGGGTATTAAATCTCTACACCTAACACATTTACAATGAAAATAAGAATTCTACTTCTAGTATTTGCTATCGTAAACTTAGTAGCACAAATTTTTATCTACACACTACATAAAGATATGTCGCTTGGAATAGAAGCTATCAGGAGTCTTGGTTTGTATATTCTTGCGCCAGCCGTGTTAATTTTCTTGTTAGCTTTTATTAATAACAAAATTTCGTACAAAATATTGCAATTTGGGAGCTTGTTATCGATTTCTTTAGTAGTTTATGTTATGTCGGTGCACTCTGGAGTTAGGGAGTCAGTATCGCTTTTTCAGCACCCACAATATCTTATAAGTTTGATTTTTAGTATAGGAATTGCAACATTAGTTATGTCATCAGATTTGTTTGATCAATAATTTGATAGAGAATACCTACATTTAAATAATTAGTAATTAAAACCCTATTTGGTATAATTAAAATACTTAACAAAAATTTATGAGTAGAATCATAGTGTTTTTATTTATTTTGGCTTTATTGCTTGGTTGCTCGCAGTCAAATGATCCAATTGCGGAAGGCGAATCTGAATTAGTTGATGCAGCATTAAGTACTTACAGTAATGAAGATCTTAATGTTTCTTTTTCCTATCCAGCTTCTTGGACAGTAGAAGAAAACAAGGCCGAAAAATCGGTTGTAGTTTTGTCGCCACCAGACCTTGATAGAGCTGGTAATAACATCTTGATTAGGATTCCCTCAGAAAGTTTTGAGGAATATGAAAATTTAAACAAAGAACTTTTAGCCGAGGGTAGAATGTCAATAAATAGTCATCAAGGATTCGAAACAAAACTTCCTACAAAAATTTACGGACAGCATGGGTGGATAAATCAGATTATTGAAATTGATGGCAAGCACATAAGTGCCGGAAACGAGATTGAGTTTAGTGAACAAGAAAAAGAAGGACTAAAGGAGATATTAGGTTCACTTAGCTTTTAGTTTAATTTAAAACATGCTTTCTCAAATTATCTTTGGCACATTAGCCTATATTGTTCCCACTTTTTTCCTTGCCTATTTTTGGCACTTAAAATGGTTTAAAAAACAGTATGAAATTTGGGATTATGCTGGTGGTAGTCCAAGTCCACCTTTGGGGCTAGCTAGTATGTTTGTTCAGGGAATTGTGCTTGCTGGTCTCTATGTTTGGGCGCCAATTGAACATCAGTCTTTAAGTTCGGCCTGTTTATTTGTAGGCACTCTAGCACTTTTTCATTGGAGTACGCATGTTGTTGCAGCTATGGCCAAGACTCCTAGATTACGCAATGTAAAATATCTAGCTGTTGAAACTGTTTTTCTACTGCTCCAGTTCGGCCTGTTCGCCATATTGATGAGTAAAATAATATATTGACCGTAATCTAAGAAACACCTTACCAAAACCTAAATGACAGAACCCAACATTGCCACCGGAGTTGTGCATGAAGTGCCAGGTGATTTGGAGCAGGCTTTGCTTGGTAATCCGGTTGTGCTCGAAAAATGGAATAACTTAACGC
>CAYLRB010000054.1:0-3860 GCA_964386265.1 uncultured Candidatus Peribacteria bacterium
ATCATCTTATCCAAATTGATGACACCAACAGATCAATTACAAGGTTTAACCACTCAACAAGTAGAACAAAAACAAGCAGAGTGGGGTTTTAATGAAATAGCCAAAACAAAGAAAAAAAGTTGGCTTAAGAAGTTAATTGCTGAATTTGGAGATATAATGATCATTATTTTAATTGTTGCAGCTATTTTTGCTATCATAAGCCACGAAGTGATTGATGGTATTGTAATCTTAGTGATTGTTGTTGCTAATGCATTTATCAGCTTTATTCAGCAATATCGAGCCGAACAAGCTTTAGCTAGTTTGCAAAAATTAATAAGTCCACAAGCAAAAGTTCTTCGCAATGGAATTGTAGAAATTATTGAAAGTAGATTACTTGTACCCGATGATATCGTACTTCTTGAAGCTGGTGATCGTGTGCCTGCTGACGGTATAATGCTTGAAAGTCGGAACTTACACGCCCAAGAAAGCATACTCACAGGCGAATCTTTACCAGTTGAAAAAAAAGTCCCCGAAGATCCAAATCAATTAAACGAGCTTCATAAGGTTTTTATGGGTACAGAAATAAGCCATGGATTCGGTAAAATCAAAATAACAGCAATTGGAAACAAAACAGAGTTCGGCCGCATTGCACACTTAACGCAAACTACTCAAAGCGATAAAAGCCCGCTTCAAAAAGAGGTTCATCACATTGGGCTTCTTGTAAGTAAAATCGTACTTGTCATTGCAACAGTCCTCTTCCTACAAGGATTAATTAGTAATCCTGGTGAATATGTCAAAAGTTTATTATTTGCAACATCTGTAGCGGTAGCAGCTGTTCCTGAAGGCTTACCAGCAACAATCACGATCGCTCTAGCACTTGGTGTCCAACGACTAGCCAAATCAAAAGCTATCGTAAAAAATCTTTCATCTACCGAGACACTTGGTAGCACATCTTGCATCATTAGTGACAAAACAGGAACGCTAACGAGGAATGAGATGACAGCAATAAAACTATACTTAGGAAGCCAAGAAATTAATGTTAGTGGTGTTGGCTATTTACCAGAAGGTCAACTAGACAAAGAAACAAACTTTGAAATACTCAAAAAACTTAATTTAGTTAGTGAGCTTTGCACATCAACAAAGTTAACTGTTAATCCAGAAGGCAAGGTACAGGTTGCAGGTGATCCAACCGAAGCAGCATTAATCGTTCTAGCTAAAAAAATTGGCCACCAATTTAAAATTGAAACTGATAGCGATAACTCGATCGTCCATGCTAATCCTTTTGATAGTGAAAGAAAAATGATGTCAGTACTAGTCGATAGAAATAACGGCTATGAACTACTGGCAAAAGGTGCTCCTGAAGCCATACTCGCAAACTGCAATTATGAGCTGACAAACAGCGGCGACATTATAGAATTAACGAAGGAACGTCGAACTGAAATTTTAACTACCCAAGATCAACTAACACAACAAGCTTTAAGGGTGCTAGCATTAGCATATCGTCCACAATCAGACGCTGAAAACAAATCAGAAACGAATCTAACATTTATAGGCTTAGCCGGTATCCTAGATCCACCACGATCTGAAGTTAAAGAGGTTGTAAAACAAGCCAAAAAAGCAGGCATTCAAATTATTGTAGCAACTGGCGACAATGGATCTACAGCAAGAGCAATCGCTGAACAACTAGGCATTGTAACAAAAGACA
This sequence comes from uncultured Candidatus Peribacteria bacterium, assembly GCA_964386265.1. Taxonomy (GTDB): domain Bacteria; phylum Patescibacteriota; class Gracilibacteria; order UBA1369; family UM-FILTER-41-14; genus CAYLRB01. The sequence goes on from CAYLRB010000054.1 coordinate 1,685, forward strand.
CCAAAGTCTACACGCATCAAGACATGGAATGTATCACTGATGAACAACTAATACACATTCTACGCACAGAAAAAGATATTCTTTTCGCTCGCGTAACTCCTGAAGATAAGCTTAGAGTTGTACGTGCACAACAAGCAAACGATCACATCGTTGCAGTAACAGGCGACGGCGTAAACGATGCACCGGCACTAAAACAAGCTGACATTGGAGTTGCAATGGGTATAACTGGTACAGACGTTAGCAAGGAAGCTGCAAACATGGTACTAGCCGACGATCAGTTCCAAACAATCGTCAAAGCAATCGCCGAAGGTCGTAGAATTTATCAAAACTTACGAAAAATCGTATTTTATCTTTTCTCCAGCAATATCGGTGAACTTGTAGCAATTATTGTTGCCATTTTAATTGGACTACCAGCGCCATTAACAGCTATCCTGATCTTACTTGTGAATGTTGGAACAGACGCATTTCCAGCAATCGCACTTAGTGTTGATCCTTCTGATGGCAACGAGCTAAACAATCATCCACGACCTAAAAATAGCCGTATTTTAGCCAAAAAACCGCTTATTCAAATTGTCACTGTAGGAATTTACATTGGTGTAATTGTTTTCCTAAGTTATTTAAGTGTTCTATATACAAACAACTGGCAGTTAGACAACCCACTAGTAATGAAAAAAGCCATAACAGCGGCTTTCATCAGTTTAATCATGATACAAGCATTCAATGCCCTAAATGCTAGTTTCCTAGACGAGCCAATTATCAATTACCTAAAGTCTCCGGGCAAAAGTATACTCACACTTATAAAGGAAAAATGGCTACTACTTATCAATGCATTTTTAACAATTGCAATTGCTTATCTACTAACAATCATCCCTACAACTCAAAAAGTTCTTGGAGTTACAGAGCTTTCTGGAAAACTGTGGTTAACAATTAGTATTATTTCTGTTAGTATTATTTTCTTCGCCGAAATATACAAAATTTTGGTCTTTAAACCCAATAAGTGAATTCTCAAAAATTAATTGAAGAACTCGTACTATTAATTGAAAAACAAGGTGGCCTCCTTAGAATCAAAGTTAGTCCAAACAGTCAAAAAACGGAGCTAACAGAAATAATGGCCGACAATACAGTAAAAATACGGCTACATGCTGCTCCAGAAAAAGGCAAAGCAAACAAAGAGCTACTAAACTATCTTAGCAAGGCTCTACATGTAAAAACTGATCAAATTAAGATCATAAGCGGCCATACAGATCCTCTCAAACTAATAAGAATTCACACACATGCGGCATAACAACTCAAGCTCTAATAGACAACCACAAAGACAACCTATAAGAGCCAAAAAATCACTTGGTCAAAATTTTCTGCATAGTCAAAAAGCATTACACCAAATCATCAAGGCAGCTGATTTGCAAATAGACGAAACCGTAGTTGAAATCGGACCAGGTAAAGGCGCACTAACTCATGAACTACTAAAAGCAGGCTGCAAAGTAATTGCAATCGAACTAGACAATCGCCTAATCCCCTATTTACAAAAAGCATTCAAGCCAGCACTCATTACCGAACGCCTAATCTTAATACATGGCGACGCCCTACACACCGACTTTAGCGAATACTTGGATAATCCAAACACAAGCCAAGCGATTAGCGAAACACGAGTGAAGCGCGATCTTCAAACCCCAGAATCTGGAAGCGAGTATTTTAAGGTAGTAGCAAACATCCCCTACTACATAACCTCGCCCCTAATCACTCGCCTACTTTTAGAGCAGTATGAAATCAATCAATTACCGCAAAAAATCGTACTATTAACACAAAAAGAAGTTGCTGAAAAAATCTGTGATCCTGAATACGATAGCGTCATCTCACTTTCAGTAAAACTATTTGGCACACCGAAATTAGTTGCAACTGTACCAGCTAGCGCCTTTTCACCAGCTCCAAATGTTGATTCAGCAATTATTGAAATTAGCGATATCAAAGCTCCAGATAAAGAACTTAATTGCCGTCAACTAATCAAACTAATCAAACAAGGGTTTAAAGCCCCACGTAAAAAAATAATGAACAATTTATTGGCAACATTACGCCTTGAAAAAGAAGAAGCACAAAAAAGACTAGAAAACGCTGGTATTGACCCTAATTTAAGGCCAGAAAAGTTAAATATTGAAGATTGGAAAACAATTTTACCTCA
>CAYLRB010000055.1:0-3742 GCA_964386265.1 uncultured Candidatus Peribacteria bacterium
GTTCTATAAACCGATGATATTCAATAAACTCTACACCAAGTCTTTTATAAGCAAACAAGCTTTGTAACTCTTGTGTCTCAAATTCCAAGTTTATAGGCAACACCACGGTGATTTTTTGCCTAGCAGTAGCTGTTGACGACCCACCATCAAACTTACCAGAGAAATTCCAACCTAAAGTTTTATTTAAATTTAAATATTGCTCAATCCCTGTGTGCAAATTCTGAGCATAAACTAAAGGGTGTAAATACAAGTTACGTTTCCAAATTTGTGGTAGCAATTTTTGAATCATTAAGTACCACAAACCCAAACCAATCATGGTGAAAAACAAATGCGCGAGTAAAAATCGTCGTGGAGTTAATATAAAAGCCGGTTGAAAGTAAAAATATACTGTTGCAGCCACACCACTGGTTAGCATGGCACCAAGTAAGCGCGAGATGATTAATGTCGCAGATCGAAAAGTAGAGAGATCAAATAAGGTATATATGAAAAATACCACTAGCCAAAAGACATAGATCACCGAAAAGTTTACGACATGTTCTTGCATCTCTAGTTCGGATAATCCACTAGGGTACCAAATTAAGATGGTTATAAATAAGCCTATATAAAACCAAGCTATTGTTGGTAGAATAAGCAGCCAAAATTTTTGAGGATTCCACTGGTTCATAATGATTTCTTTATCGCTATGGCTAACTTCTGACCAAAAGTCTTTGCAATCAAACAATGTAACCACCACTTAATAATACCAGACTTGTAATGAGGGTATTTAGCTCCTAATTTTCTAACAACATTGTAAGCAGAAACCACTTGATGAGCGTACTTATTATGACTAATTCCTGTTTTGTTTAGACGATACCACACTGCCTCGATATCTAGATTAGCTCCGTCCCCTAAATTTAACAACCTAAACACTAATCCATAATCTTCTGCTAGTAAATCTTCTGAATGATAACCACCAATCTGTTTAACAGAGTTCATTCTCGACATTATACTACTACTAACAAACAGATTCCTGTACACAAATTGGTTTCTAATTTCTAAATTAGATAGGGGGTGATGAAAATTGTACACCAACTCCTCCGGACTATAACCAGCTACAGCCCATGTTCCAACAATAGAAAATGATGGATTGGCTTCCAGAAAATCGACTTGCATTTGTAGCTTATTTTTATCAACCCAAATATCATCACAATCTAATCTTGCAAAAAATTGGCCTGTTGAATTCTTAATTCCAAAGTTTAGTACATCAGCAACCCCAGAAGAGTGAGGGATATTCACTATCCTAACTCTGGGATCATCTAAATACTCGGAAATAATATCCACTGATGCATCCGTCGAACCATCATTCACGATAATTAACTCCCAATCAGTATAGGTTTGATTTATAACACTCTCCACTGATGATCGAATAAATTCTTGACCATTTTTTACAGGAATTACTATCGATATTTTCTTACCCAATTCTTGCATCAATTTCGTATATTAGATGATTTAATTTCTTGCTTGTGCTTTATCGAGGGCTAGTTGTTGTTTTTCTGGCTGATTGAGTTTTTCATAAACATGCGATAACAACACCCAACTTGAGGCTCGACCATTACTCAGCACTACAGCCGCACGTGCTTCTAATAATGCTTTTTGATAGTCCCCTAAAAGCATGTACAAAGTTGTTGTGTTATACCTAGTAGCCGAATCATTTGATACTCGCTGTAAAGTTTTAGTGATTGCTCGATATGCTTCCTGCTTTTTTTGTTCGTCTTTAGTTTTGTCCCAAATACTAATATAACCATTGGCAACTTTTTGAGCTAAAACCCCTGATTTTGGATGAAGATTTTCTAACCGAAGATAACTTTGATAACTTCGTTCGTACTCACTATTTAAATACTGGTAGTCACCTAAAGACAATAAAGCGGTAATATTGCCTGGGTTGGCAATAGTAGAAACTTTAGCTAAACAAATCGCCTTACTTAAATTTGTCTCTTTGTAATGCTCCGAGGCCCATAAACTTACTTCGCTAATAATTAAACCCGTACCAGCAATCACAAGAATCGCAGAAAATATATAACCACTAATTCTAAAGAACTTGCTTACAGTAAAATTATAGCTGGGTAAGTACTGTAAACTTAGAACTATTATCAAGGCTAAAATAAACCAATTAGATAAAGTTACAGGGTTAAAACTAGCGCTTACCAACCAACCAACCAAAGCAGCCCCCAGAAATAACAAAAAATCATCCTTTGTTTGCCGATAAGCCCGATAAATATTCCAACCCACTAAAGCTATGAGTACAGAAAAAGCGACGGCTAATTGTATACCACCGGTTACAGCTAAGTGTAGGAATAAGTTATGAGAGTCATCAAACCAGGTTATATTAGCTAAATAACTAGACTGGTTTTGGCGGTAAGCAAGAAAATAATTACCTAAACCACCACCACCAAAAGGATGTTCTGCAATATAAGTAAAGGAATGATCCCATAGATACCAACGTTGTTGAGCGGAGTCATCAGCACCAACAGAAGCTACTGTCTGGTCTCTGGCTACATATAAATAACTAGAGCTTAGCCCAATAACAATAGAGGTTAGCAAAGCGGTAAGTAATGCCAGTTTCCACTTCTTCTTAATTAAATAAACTACTGAGATCAGTGCCAGTCCAATAACTGTTGCCAAAATCGCACCCCTACTAGCAAACATGAACAAAGCCACAATATTCAAACCTAAAATTAAAGTTGCAAAAATCCTAAACCAACGAGATACATTTGTAGAGATAATAAACCACAAAGTTACAAAGAAAGATGAGCAAATATACATCGCAGAAAAATTTGGATTACCCAAAAAACTAGGGATCAGTGCTCTGGTTTCTGCATTTATACCTTCATAGAAACCCACACCAAAGAATTGTAAAATGGCCCAGAATGAAATAATTCCACCTAAGAACATCCAAACTTTAACGAGCAAAGAAATTTTTTGCTTTTCTAAAGTACTTAGTAACAAAATTGTTAGCAACCATAAACTAAAAAACCAGAAAGAGCTAGTCATTCTGATATTTACACCGATTATACTATTAAGTCTGTCTACAGAAAAAATCGTCGCTAACACTACAAATAACCACATTGACCCCATCACACCAACAACAGACAAAGGCAGTACAGTACTCTTAACTTTTGATACAAGAAAGAAAACCAAACTCAGACCAACCAAGATAGTCCAAAAAGCAAACTTTGCGCCTTCGTAGGGTTCCGAAAATGACTGAATAACTAGTAATGATACCGCACACAAACCGAGTAATAAAAAACCGAATTTTTTGTCTTCTGAATAAGGAATGCGCAACCAGTTTATTATTTTCATATCAAAATTGTACCCCAAATAAAAAAAGCAGTCGAATTGCGACTACTTTTTTTATTTTTAAACTATTGAATACCAGCAGGGGTAATAGAGTGTGTACCTGGACCATATCCAGCTGTTGTTTGTTCCAAACAGAACTCGATACTATACGCAGCTGTTCCACCACCTGTGAAAGTGTACACTGAGCCACAGCTTCCACCGGTAGGCATATCAGGAGTTGTCCCAATATAATTTCCAGTTACTAATGCTGCCGCAGAAGTTGCATACATGCCAGGATTGTCATTGCTGTACAATTCTTGAGCACTAGCTAGCTGACGGACATCAGCGATACGCTTAGCATCACGGGCCTTAACACGAGCTGAGTTCAGCGCGAGTAAGACTACAGAAGCTAACAAACCAATGATAG
>CAYLRB010000056.1:0-3662 GCA_964386265.1 uncultured Candidatus Peribacteria bacterium
ACGGGAATCGAACCCGTATCATCAGCTTGGAAGGCTGAGGTAATAGCCATTATACAACACCCGCGAAAAACATTAGTCTGTTTAGTGCGAATCTTAGTATATAAAAATATGCAAAGGTTGCAAGAGAAACAATTTAATTTATGGCCATTTTATTGGCGGCAAATAAAAAGAACTATTTCTTGAAATTCCTACTAGATACTCAAATAAGCCCACGGGCCCCCCTTCAATTCTAGCTTCATGCTGCCCCATCTCACTCGGTGTTGGTGCAACATCAATTGAACCGCCTTGATCTGGTGGCAAAAAGGGTTTCGCAAGACTAGGTAGGTTGCGAGCGTGTATACCCGCTACTTGTTTAGGCTGGTTATTAATCACACGCGTTAATTCTGCGGAATTAGTAATTACTAGCGCCGCATGCGGAGCAAAGCGCGGATGATCCTTATCATAGTGTTGATGCATAGCAAAAACAAAACTAAAATCTTTTGGATCGGGCGTTTTCCCATTTTGTACAGCTAAATTATTTCTATACAATATATTAGCATGATATTTTTCTTTATCAGGCAAGTTTCGTATAATTTCCCTTAGTCTCTCGACTGACATTTCTTGCAGTTCTCTTATACCTCCGCAAAATTCAGCTGCAATTTTCAACTCCAAAAAGTGCATATGAGCTGTGTTTTTAGCACCAGATTCATTAGAGCTATCGGGCAGAACAACTATATACACAGGTGGGTTTTCAAGCCTACTATAGCGACTGATAAGATCCCGATAGAATTCACTCAGTTTATTTAAATCTTGCGTATCCGGGGCCTCAAAATAAACAATTTCATTGTTTTTGGCGGCATTTATTCCATAGTGGCAAACTCGGTGATCTTTTGCTAAATGGCCATTGATAGCCTCTGCTCTAGAAACTTCTGGAAAAACAAGTTTGAGAATATTACCAATTTCTCTATTAAATTGTTCACGCATCCCATCCAACAGACCTATAACCGGCTGATGCTCAGGAGGCCTTGGCATATGTGGGCAACTTAGATATCTCAAAACCTCCTCCTTATTTGGATGCCTATCACCACAGGCACTAATAGCACCTGCTAGAAAGTCTGCGAGCTTCCTACTATCAAATTGGTTCATAAAATTAATTTCACTGACAAAAGACCATATTCTAGCCTCATATTTTGTTTTGTAAAGTCATAATGTTCCTCCCTGGGCACGCTTAATCACCAACTACGACCACCCCAGATTTTGCTCAAAAAGTAAATCTAATAACTTTGACAAATAGTCATAGTAAATGCGACCATCTGTCGTTTGTTAGTCAAGCTTGATAGTGCAAGATAATGTAGTCTTATAAATGTTCTATGTCACGAGATATTGCAGTTAAAGTTAGAGAGCTCCGCAAAAAACTTGGCTTAAGTCAGCAAGATTTTGCGTTTAAAGTTGGCTATAGCTCGGGAGCAATGATCTCTAAAGTGGAGGCTGGTCAGCGCATCCCACACTGGGATTTTTTGCAAAAAATGGCGAAACTTGCAGGATTAAGCATGGATTACTTTTTTCCGGTCGCTAATCAAAATGACAAAAAGGAGGATCAGGACTCTTATCTTGCTTTCTTAAAGTTTCAGCAGATGGTTTTAAAAGACGAACTACCTTCGCTTGCGGACTATTTGCGCATCAAATATCACTATGAGCAGGCAGAAATTCAGAGATTTTTGGATTTAGCAGCCGAAATTGATGCTGCTAAGCCGTTGAAAAAATAGAGAATATTCATTGCCAAAAGTGGTACCAGGTAAGGCTGCAAAGCTCCTACGTTCAGTAAGTTCACCATTAAGACTCCCACAAACACACCTGCGGCGATTTGCTGATTCCGTTTTACCGGAGATGTTTTAGGCTCAACTAACATCACCAATGCCAAAAAGTATACCGTTGGATCAGTTAATATAGGCAAAAACTTTTCGCCATTAAGTAGCGCCCCCATCCCTGCAAACGCAAGCAAGAAGCTTGCTGCAAGCCAAGTTTTCCGCCAACTTAAAAAGCCCCAAAACAGCCAAATCAGCAATGGCAAGAATGAGTAATAACCTAACGGATTTACACCCCACCAGCTTATTAATATCGAAGGCTCAAATAATGGAACAATAAAAGCTGCTGCCACTGCGGGATTTAAAAGCGGTCGACCTTTATATACTCCATAGAACTTTAAACAAACTGCAATTACCGGTATTAGTGCCAGCAATAAAAAATCTTTTGCTGTTGCTAGTGACAAAGGCTGAACTAATAACGCCAGTATTAAAAGTGTTGTTAGCAAATTAGGCCAAGATTTTTTTTGATTAGTCGTAAATTTTAAAAAAGCAAACGTAAAAATACCAACAATTAATACTGTTGCTGAACTGACCAAAGTTACATAATTGTAAGCTTCCCCCTGAAACAAACTGAAGTAAACTGGTTTAATCAAAGCTATTAACAACATAATTGCCAACACAAATGTCATCTTATTTAACGGTGTAAAAAATGGCGTGGTCTTGTTTTCCATAAATTTTTTGTTAGAATTTCTTTACAATAATTTTATATATTAAAACAAAATGAATAACAAACTTCGATTTTTCTTAGCTTCGGCTCTTTTAACAACACTTTTAATCACGGGTTGCTCTACTAAAGAAGAAGATGAAACAAAAGTAGAACCAATTCCGGTAACTGACAGCGCACAGTACGATGACGATAGCTACAAGAATGATGACGATTCGAATGACAAAGAAGATGACGAAGAAGATGAAAGCGATGATGATCGTGCAACAAACGAAACAACTACTCAAAGAGTTGACCGCAACACAGAAAAAGTTGTTAACGTAAATATTAACGAATACGAAAACGGTACATACCGTGCAACTTCATCTTATGTTAGCCCAGCAGGTACAGATAATATGGGTGTCGAGCTAACAGTTAAGGATGACAAAATCACTGCGGTTTCTGTAACACCAATGGCAACTGACGACACTTCTCTGATGCTTCAACAAGCGTTTGCTGCAGGAATTAGCGGTGCTATTGTTGGTAAAAACTTAGATGACGTTAGCAACCCAGGCAAAATTGGTGGCGCATCTCTGACTGCGGGTGGTTTTGCCAAAGCAATTGCAAAAATCAAAGAACAAGCGAGCAGCTAATAGCATAAACTTATAATGCAGACTTACACCGCTGCCAAAGAGATATTGGGAACTAATTGCTATATTGAATTAGCTGATCAAACCGCCACGGAAGCTGAACTAATTTTAAATGACGCGCTTAATTCCCTCTCAGACTTTGAACAGCGGTTTTCTCGCTTTATAGATTCCAGTGAACTTAACCTTTTAAATAAAAATCTAGACTGTTGGCAGAATGTGAGCCCAGAACTTTTTGAAATGTTATTTTTGGCCGAACAAGTCAAACAAAATACTAATGGCTCATTTGATGTAACGGTTTCCGGCCTATTAAATAGCTGGGGTTATGATAAAAACTATTCTTTGCAAGAAGACAAAACAATTGAAATCTCGTTGGGCAGAGTAGAATTTAAAGAAAGTGACAAGGTTAGAATTACACGTCCTTGTGACCTTGGCGGAATTGGCAAAGGCTATGCGCTTGATTTTGTTGCACGTGGAATTAGAAATAATTCGCAGGCATTTTTCCTAAATTTTGGAGGAGATATTTAC
>CAYLRB010000057.1:0-3654 GCA_964386265.1 uncultured Candidatus Peribacteria bacterium
AAGATTTTGGCGAACTTAAGCGTAAGGTCGATTTTCCGATCCTGAATAAAAGCCCACGTTGCAACCATTGCGATGCGCCGCTCCCAAAGTGAATTACTACGAACAAGCTTATCTAGATGCGACTTGTACTCGCTGGAATTTAAGGCAAATTTACCCAAAATATCGCGAGCGGAACAATCCACTAAGTCCCAATTGTTTATAAAATGCAAGTTGGCAAGGTAATAATTGACAACTTCCTGCTGCCCAACTGGATTGCCTTTGAATTTTTGCATTCTGTAGACTAAAATTAACAGAGCTAATAAACGAGCTTCATGCCATTCACCAGTTAATAATTTCTTTAATTCAACCTTGCTGATTTCAAGATTTGCTTTGGCCAATGATCGCAAAACGGGCACTCGCACTCCAATAAACTTATCCCCTTCTCCATACTCTCCCGGACCTGTCTTAAAAAACCGCTGAGCATGAGAAGCCGCAACTGAATTTCCCAACTTAAAAAGCTGATCCAAAAGATTTTCCACACCGGTGTGTTCTTTATTTACAACCATATTAACCAAAATTTTCAATATGTAGGCGCTCTTTTGTCATTCCACCTGCCAATGCAATTTCACGCACGGACTTAATCATCGCGCCACTACCGCAGAGATAAAGCTCCAGATCTGGTCTTGCAAAATCATATTTCGCTAAGTGATCGGTAACGCGACCAGTTAAACCTGTCCAATTATCTGCTGGTTGAGATAAAGTAAGTAAGAATTTAATATTTTCATACTTAGTAGCTAAACTTTCAAAATAGTCCTGCCAAAAGATGTCGTCTTCATGCCGCACTCCAAATAAAATTGTCATCAACCTGTTGTCAGACTTATTAATTAGATCATCAACAATTGCCTTAACTGGGGCCAAACCCGTGCCTGTTGCTACAAACAGAAGTTCATTTTGTGCGTCCTCGTTAATTGTACACATACCAAAACCACCTTTGAATGTGGCCTCATCTCCTACTTGTAAGCTAGCCAAATACTGTGTAGCCAAACCACCAGGTATAATTTTAACGCACAATTCAAACTGAGTAGAATGTGGTGCGGAAGCGATTGAGTAAGCACGCTGAATCTTTTTACCGCCTTGCTCTCCTCCCATAAATTCGACCATCACAAACTGGCCGGGATAAAATTCGAATGCATTGGCTTCGTGTTCAAATGTAAAGACAGTTACATCGTCTGTTAATTTTTTGATTTTTGACAACTTTGCCGTAAATAGTTTAGGCGGAATTAATTTGCGCATTTTACTTAGGTAATTTAGGTAATAGAATAGGTTTTGATTAGTTGAGCTGTAGTGTTGCGGCCAGCAAACAGTTTTAATTCATCTCCAACTTGCACTAAGTTCAAGCTTTTCAATTGAGCACTTAATGGTTCTAGAAACTTCTCCATCACCTCTATGTCTAGACTATCAAAAATAAAGGTTGGGCAGCGGTAAAAATAGATTTCTCCATCTTTGTAGTATCCGCGCACGTGTTGGTCAAGAAATCGGCGCGCCAAATTTTCATCGGTAAAACCTTTTTTTATAAACCACTGATCATGAAAAAGCGTTGTGTGAGGTTCACTAACTTCTAAGCGAGAATTATTGATGATAACAAAGAGTGTACGTGGCTCTGAGGGCATCGGGATTGATCTTTAGACTTGATTTAACTTAAAAAAGCTTGTCGATTCTGACAAACAATTGCGTTTTTAGCAACAGAGTTATTTGGTTTTTGGCTTAATTAGTTTGACTAGCAAGCCCTTTGATTTTTAGAATCGTCTTATACTGTAATTGTTCATTATGGAACCAGTTCACGGTCTTAGACGTCTTGTTGCAGGATTTATTGCTTTTGCAATCACAGTTATTGTTCAACTTGTAATTAACAGCATCTTTTTAAAAGAGATTTGGCAAATAATGCAAGAACAAGGAGTGTTAAGAACTGATAATGGCTTATCAAGCATGCTTTTGTACTTTGTGGTGACAGCCTTGGGAGTATGGGTAATGAGCGAACTGTGCCAAAGAGCAGGTAATCGCCTAGATAGTTTTTACTTTGGATTATTAACTGGTGTTCTGTTTTCTTTGTCTTTGATTTTAGTTCACAGCTTTTATCTAGTTCAGTGGCAAGTGCCGATTGTGATGATTGTGGCAAATATTGTCAGCTTTAGCTTGGCAGGTTTGATGTACGGTAAAGTAGCATTTAGAAAAATGATCTAAATTAGAGCTAAAGTAAGCCGTCCATACCGGTATGGACGGCTTACTTACTAGTATTTTTCTTATTTCCCGTATTTTTGCTTGTAGCGTTCAATACATTCCATAATGATTTTCTTTGCTGCCGCTGCATCTAGGTAGCCTGGAACCTCAGTTTTTTTGTGGCCTGGTTGTGCAAAACTAGTTGGGACATCACCAATACCTCCTACTTTTTGATCAGCCAATTCTTGCCATGGTTCGTATTTTTTCTCTAGGAGTTTGTAAGTCAAAAAGAATTTTTGGATTTCAGCTTTTCGCCCAACGGGAATTTGATCTAATGATTCAATATCTACCCAACGTGGATCGTTATATGGAACCATTACAATTTTGTCGTCAGTTTCTCCGTCGTCAATCATGTGCAAAACCCCAATTGGTCGACAATCTACCAATGTTCGCTCAGGGATTGGATTAGTAGAAAGCAGTAAAATATCTAGGGGATCATTGTCTTCTGCTAAAGTTTGCGGAATAAAGCCATAATCTGTTGGGTACATAACCGATCCATTTAGAACACGATCCAATCTTAGCAATCCAGTATCTTTGTCTAATTCAAACTTATTTTGTGACCCTGCAGAAATTTCAATTACAGATGTTAGCTTTTCAGGAGGATTTACGCCGGGCGACAGGTCATGCCAAAGATTCATATTTTATCTACTTTTAAATTGATACAATACTTTTATTTTAGCTGTTCCAAGAATAATCTCAAGATCAATTAAAAAATTATGGCTATGGTATAAGAAAAATGTTAAAATTTGAGTACAAAGAATATTTATTTAACAATTAAATTTATGGAATTAGCAACATTTGGAGCTGGCTGCTTTTGGGGCGTAGAAGAAACATTTCGCAAACTAAATGGTGTCTTGGAGACTTCTGTTGGTTACGCAGGCGGTCAAAAAGAAAATCCGACTTACGAAGATGTTTGCCATTCAAACACTGGACACGCTGAAGTTGTACATCTTAAATTTGATCCGGCTGTAATTAGTTATACCCAGCTTTTGCAGACATTTTTTGATAACCACAATCCAACCCAATTTAACCGCCAAGGACCAGATTATGGTTCACAGTACCGCTCTGTTGTATTCTATCACAATGCCGAACAGCAAGCCGAAGCTGAAAAAATGAAGTCTGATTTAAATGCCTCTGGTCGTTTTGGTGAACGTAAAGTTGTAACTGCAATTGAACCATTTACGAACTATTTCCCCGCCGAAGACTACCACCAAAAATATTTGATGAAACGTGGTCTAGGTAGCTGCCACATTTAAATTTTCGTACCGATTTTCCCGCAAAAGCGCGAACTTTGTGATTCAAGAAAATTTTTTAACAACAAAATGGTGCCGCGAGGTAGAATTGAACTACCGACACAAGGATTTTCAATCCTTTGCTCTACCACTGAGCTACCGCGGC
>CAYLRB010000058.1:0-3499 GCA_964386265.1 uncultured Candidatus Peribacteria bacterium
ATTTTTTAACTTTATGCAACAAGCTTAAAGTTATACTTGAGTTTTCAATTGTATTTTATGAATAAAGATTTTGATGTTTGGAATAGGCAAAAAAAATCTTTGGATAGCAAGAAAAATAAAGTTTCATTTCGTGACGGGGAGGTTTGGTTTGCTTATTTAGGAATTAATGTTGGACATGAACAAAATGGTGATACGCAAAATTTTTTGCGACCAGTTGTGATAAAAAAAAAACTAAGTAATTCGATGTTGTTGGCAATACCACTAACAACAAATTTGAAAAGCGGACGCTATAGACTGTTTTTAGGTAAAATTGGGAATAAAAAAGCAGTAGCATTGATAGCTCAAATGCGAGTAATTGATGCTAAGCGTTTAAAGCATAAAATTGCCGTCTTGGATGATGTTTTAATTAAAACACTAAAAGCTCGTATTTTTGTTGTTCTTGATTGTAATAAAGTTAGCCCCCAAGACCTAAATCTTAGGGGACGGGGACGTAAGTTTGGTATATCTTAACGGATCCAGTTAAGACCTTACGTCATGCGACCTTCTTGTGAAGGTGGGAGTTATATTACTATAAGCTCCTCTTGTAAATGTATTTTATACCTTTATGATTTGGGTAGCAACTTTTTTGAATAAAATTTTTTGACCTGCTCGTCGCTTTGCGACTCAACGGTCTGCAAGATTTTATTCAAAAAAGTTGGTTTTAACAACATGCTCGCTTCGCCCCTATAAATCAAGCTATGAAAATTCAAAAAGTATCAGAAGTAGATTTTGCACCGTTTGTTACTGAGCAAATTGTTGAGCGAATTGTTGATTGGCAAAGTAAAAATGCTGGGTTGTTTCGATTGGGCTTAACAGGAGGAGGTTCTGTAAAAGCAGTTTATAATCTTTTGGGTCAGAGCCTTGGAATTGATTGGCAGCGCGTGATTTTGATTTTGACAGATGAGCGTTTTGTAAAGCCAACACATGCTGATAGTAATTTGGGAATGATTGCAGATAATTTGCTAATGTACATCGATTTGCCAGAGGAAAATTTACTTTTTTTTGATACTGATGAAGGTGCAAAAATTCCAAAAAGTTTGGAGCTGATGAGTGAGCAGCTAATGGTATTAGTGCAAGAGCGGCAACCGTTGTTTGATTTGCTTTTGTTAGGCGTTGGCGAAGATGGTCATATTGCTTCCCTTTTTCCGGTTCGTTTGACTACTGATGCTGCAAGTTATACAGAATTCGCGGAAGCACCACCAACTTTGGCAGTTAAAGAGCGCCTAAGTCTAACTTTTCAAGCTTTAAAAAGTTCACAAGAAATTTTCTTGTTACTAAAAGGTGAACAAAAAAATGAGATTTTTTCAAGGATGCAAGAAAGTGGTCAACTGCCCGTTCAGCAATTGCTTGCAGAAAAATCTGAACAAATTACAGTTGTTTTTGGTGTGAATTGAGTTTTTGGGAGCGCTTCGAATGCCTCAATCGCAAATTCGCGCTAAGGCACGAAGATATTAAGATAATGCTTGGATTGCGCGGATTATGCCGTTAACTCCAATGCCAGATTTTTCATATAGTTCGTCCGCAGTACCTGATAGCTGGTATTCTGTTACACCTAGGTGTTTAGTTTTGATCTGCAAGCCTTCATTTGCAATTAGCTGATTTGCGTAGTTTGCAAGGCCTGTGTGTACGTTGTGGTCGTGAACTGTGATTAATTTGCCAGTTTTGCGTAAACTGTTAGCAACTGTATGTGCATCGAATGGTTGAAAACTACTTACCGCAATAATTTCAATGCTGCCGGGCGTAAATTCCCCCGCCGCTTTCAGCGCGTAAGCTACCATCGGCCCGGCCGCTAAAATTGTTACATCTGTTCCCTCGCGAATTACATCAGCTTGTCCGGGTTTGAACTCATAATTTTCGTCGTAGTAAACTGTACCGTCGGCTTTGGTAATGACTGGTGTTTTAGCGCGCCCCATTCTAACGTAAAAACAGCCAGGTGTTTTTGCAAGATAGCGAATGATGCGGTCACATTGATTTGGATCAGCGGGTTCAAATACTTGAGTGTGGAAGAAACCAGCAAACGAACTGATGTCATCAATTGCTTGGTGAGTTGGGCCATCTTCTCCGACGCTCAAGCCGCAGTGTGTTGCTACCATTTTAACGTTTACGTGATTGATGTCGTTAACTCGTGCTTGATCTTTTGCGCGGCTGCTCATGAATGCGCCAAAGGTGCTACAAAATGGGACGAAACCTGTTAGGCTTAGTCCCCCGCTACAGCTAACCATGTGTTGTTCGGCGATTCCAACATCAATATGGCGATTTGAGTCAACTTCGGCTACGCCGCCTGTTTTTACTGATTCAGATAAATCTGCTGTTAGTGCTAAAACTTGTGGATTTAGTTCTGCTAAGTCTTTTAGGGCTGCGCCGTAAGCTGAACGGCAGTCTGTTAATGTTTCGGCTGAATATGTACGTACATTACCAGTTTTGATTTCTGGAGCTGGTGTACTGGCGACCGTTTTGATTTTAGTAGGGTACTCTTTTAAGAACTCTTCAATTAGTTTTAGTTCGTCGTTACTAACTGTTACTTGGTTTATGCTTGCTGATGTTTGTTCTGGGCTTGGTGCTTTGCCGTGCCAATCAGCTTTGTGGGCTAGGCCAGTTGCTTCCATGAAGTCTATCCCTTTACCCATAATTGTGTGACCAAGTATACAGACTGGTTTTGTGGAGTTTTGCGCAGCGCATAATGCTTTCCAAATTTCTTGATAATCGTGACCATCGCAATCGATAACTTCCCAACCAGCTGCTGCATAGTGACCAGCTAGATTTGTTGGCATAATTTCTTCTAAGGAAGCAGTTAATTGGACTTTGTTGAAATCAATGAAAAGGATGAGATTGTTTAGTTTGTATTTATTGGCATAGTTCATTACTTCGTAAGCTTGACCTTCTTGATTTTCGCCATCACCCATGATTAGGTAAGTTTTTTGAGATTCATTTTTGAGTTTTTGACTGTGCGCTAGACCTGCAGCTACAGAAGCTCCTACGCCTAAAGGACCAGTTCCATACCATACGCCGTTAACATGACGATTTATATGGCCTTCAAAAACATCATTTGCTTTGCGGAAGTTTTGAATTGCTCGTTGCTTATCTATTGCACCAACTTCAGCCAATACACTGTAAACTGCTGGTGAAATATGACCATTGGAAACAATTACTGGTTCGTTTGTTTGATTTATAATAAAGGCATATAAAACTGCAAGATAGTCGATGGTTGAAAGTGATCCACCTGGATGGCCAGATTGTGAATTAGTAACCATTTGCATAATTGATGACCTACAATTTGTGGCAAAAGCTTTTAGTAAGTTAAGTTGATCAGCTGAAAGTGGAGAGCCAAATTGAGGTAGTTGCATCTTGAAATTAGGGTAATTTATAGAATCTTGTGATAATGTAGCGTTTTTTTAAATAATCTCAAGCTTTGAGTAAATATTCTTTAGTTAGTTTCTTGCTTAGCTCTACGCCAGGTTGA
>CAYLRB010000059.1:0-2830 GCA_964386265.1 uncultured Candidatus Peribacteria bacterium
TTTTAACGCGACCCACGATTGTTACTATATCTCCTTCGCTGGCTTGACCAATACTAACTTTCTTTCGGTAATCCATGTAGCGAGTAGGGAAGTTGTATAGCAAATCTAACACTGTTGTAATTTGCAATGTCGAAAATGCCTTAGTTAAGACGTCACCAATAGCTGGTAACTTATTGACAGGTGTTTCCAAAGTAATAATTTCAGGATTTTTTGTAGTCATGTTTATTAGTACATCTACTTCCGGCAGCTTTTTATTTAAAAAGCCCGCGCTATAAGCGGGGCTTCGCTATGAACGGCTCATAAGGCGCTTTAGATAAGCGATTAAAATTTAATTTTGTGCGCAATTTTTTGTGCAACTGTAGGATGTTTTTCTTCTTTTTCTGGGAGTAGTTCTTCCATAATTTCTTGAACCTCGTTTGCATCTTGATCTTCCAGTTCAATAACTAGTTGATGATTTAGATACGCAGTGGTTTCCACGTTTAAAGTTTTGTGGTGCTCTGTATTTACAATCCAAAATTGACGGATGTTATTAAACGGAATATGTGTGTCATCAATATGTAAGCCTAGTGTGCTAATTCTTACAGTCACTATCTTGGGTCGATGTAGTGCAAACACACCAAATAAAATTGCGATTAAGCCAATACTAATGGCACCGAACCAGTCTTTTTGAAATACCTGATAAAAAACTAACAACCCACCAATAATAATAAAGGTTATAAACCAAGCGGCATTTTTAGGGTAATGCTTAAATTCTGGTGCTTGCCATTCTATGATTGTCTCTGATTCTTTTACCATTTTTATTTTCTCTAGCTATATTTTTATGCAATGGATCTGTTAACCTCAAATTTTTGAGCTTACCAAATCCATGGCGGAGAGGGAGGGATTCGAACCCTCGGAGGAGTTTACCCTCAGTAGTTTTCAAGACTACCGCACTAGACCACTATGCGACCTCTCCCCGTCGTATTTTTCTGAATGAAAAATGGGGGAATCTCAAATACCTCAGTATTATAACATCATTTTCGTAAAACAAAAACAGGCAATACTCTAGATAAAGCCTGTTTTTATGCTACCCCAGTGGGTATGATTGATTTCTTTTCCCGTAGTAAATCGTTTCGGGACAAAGGGCTACAAGGTTTTGTAACCGATTGTCTAAAAGCGATACAACATATTTAAGGTGCGTATTGGCCTTCGCTCGGTTCTGTAATAAAACTTCCTGTCGCTTTGGTTGGAGCCGGTAAGATTTCTATAGGGGTTGGTTCAGGCTCAATTGGTTCTGTTGGTTTAACGATAGGCTTGGTAATAGGTTTTGGAGTAATATCTCCTTTTACTGTTCCATCTTGCTCTCCGACAACTTCAGCTGCCATAAGGAGAACTTGCTTTGCCATTAATGAGCCATTTTCTATACGAGTTCCAAGGACTGTAACGCGGCCAGATATTGTTTTAGATGCAATGTCTGCGGTAGCAATATTGATGCCATCAATTCCAGTAAACGTAGTTTGATCATTAATAGTGAAAACATTCTTTTCAACTGTGATGCTTGCCCCGTTATAGAAAGTGATTATACCAGTTGCAGATACCTTGTTAGGTAGATCAGCCAAAGTTTGATCGTTAACAGTGGCAATGATTTTTGCCAAAGTCACATCATTCTTTTTGTTATCTTCTAGAGCTGAGCTGGCAATGATTTTTGCACTATCGCTGTCGCCATTTTCACTAAGGTCAGCAAGAACATCTTTTTGTTGCTTGTTAATTGCGACCAAGTTTTCTAGTAAAGTAGAATCTTGTTTGGAAATTGCATTTGCTGTGGCAACAGGACCAGCTTCGGCAAAAGTAGTTTCAGTCTGTGTTTTTAATTCTGCGATAGCAAGCTTTTCGCTGTCTTCGTTGCCTTCGTTGGCTGCTTGTTTTACCTCATCGATACGCTTTTGCATAAACTCTACGTGTAGGCCAGCAACTTTATCTTGATCGCGAGTAAGGCTTAGACGAGCTTTCTCAGTAGCACGCTTTAAGCTGTAAAGTCTTTCTCCAGGAAGACTTCCTTCAGTAGCGTTTACTGCAGTGCGGCCACCAATTAGCACTATTACTAATGCTATTGGGACTACTGCTACGCGGAAGTAAGCCAGCCATTCAGCGAATCCACGAGTCGCAGCAACCTGATCCGCAAACTTGTAAGCTTTGTAAGGAGCGGGGATTTGTAGCTTTGGAATGTGCATTCCCATTTGAGCAACAAAAAGAAGACTGATCAACTCTTGTTGATAGTCTGCATAATCAGATGCAATAACTTCAGCAGTTTCGCCGTTTTGAAGGCGAGCTAAAGCTTGTGCAAATATTTCGTCTGGAATGTTGTTAGGGGTTGTCATCTATTTATTGTCCTTGGGTTGTAAGTTGGAATTGTTGTTTGCGGCAATGTCATCTATTAATTCTTTAAGTTTTGCAATCGCTCTGTGCTGGATTACTCGGATTGCGCCTTCAGTCTTGTTCATCATTTCTGCAATGATGTCGTTGTCTATGTCTTCTAAGAATTTTAACTTGATGACTTGCTGTTGTTCCGGCGTTAGTTCTTTGAGGAGTTTGATAAATACTGCTTGCTCGGTTTTAAGATTTACTATGTCTACGATATTCGTTTCGTATTCAAGAGTGTTTTCGATTTCTTCGAGGGGGACAGTTTGCTTTTTGCGTCTGTAATAGTCTATTACCTGGTTACGTGCAATTTGGAAAAGCCATCCTTCGAATGCGCCTAGCTGTTCTAGGTCGCGAAGTTTTTTAAATATCTTCACGAACACATCTTCCGTTAAATCCTCAGCGGTTTCTTTGTGGGAAACTCGATAAAAAA
>CAYLRB010000059.1:2840-3257 GCA_964386265.1 uncultured Candidatus Peribacteria bacterium
GAGAGCCAGCTTGAGCTTGGCGCAAAGTTTGCTCCAAATTCGGATCTTTATAATCACTATCTATTCGGTTGGAATGAGCAGTGTCATTCATATAGACGGCAGGTTTTAGGCTTTGTTACAGTAGTTAAACGGCTCAAAATAGACTGTAAATACAGTCCAAAGTTCTTATATTGTAGCATTTCGGGCAGTAATATAAAAACCTGCTGGTGGGTTGGTTTCTATATATACCCCAATTATATAATTCTTATACTGTCTTAATCTCGCTTATCTTTACTGAAATTAAATAATGGTCAATTGACCCAATGCTGTGTTTTACAATCTTGGCATCCGTTGACTGTAGATCATTTGTAATAAATATTTTATCTAGAGATAGTTTTATACGGCTGGTTTCGCCTAAATCCCTTAAACAATCAATAT
>CAYLRB010000060.1:0-3040 GCA_964386265.1 uncultured Candidatus Peribacteria bacterium
CCGCAATTACAAAACTATCAAGCAATATATAACTTCGCTTAACGTTGAGCGAAGCAAGCAGTGCAACAAAATTAAATATACTCTCCCTAGCTTAGTTTTAGCACGGCCCAGAAGCCAACAAAACAGGCAATTACAATGTACAAGGTAATTGAATATATCCATTTGTTTACGCGTTCTTCGTGCAGTTGATGATCAAGTTGTTCAAGTAGATTTTGTTGAAGTATAAGCTCTTCTTTGTGAAGTTGTTTTATCTCTTCACGGTGTTTTTCGTGCTGTAGGCTTATGTCAGATATTTCTTGCTCTTTTGCTTCGATAATACGCTCAAACTCTTGAGTTCTCTCGCTAAGTTGTAGCAGGGGCTTTAAACTGTTTACTTCGTTTTCTAACTCTTGAATGCGACTTTTAGCAACTGTCAATTCTGTCTCTTTTACCTTTAACTCCATCTGTAAGCGCAAATATTCGTCTGTCGATAAGCTGTTGTCTACTGTCGGCACTGGCGGAGTAGTCACGTTGTTGTCATTTTCCAGAATAATGTCCGGTTCTATTGGTCGACTTTCTACTGTTTTTTGTGACTTTAATGAGCGTTGACTGCGAGAGCCAAGCATTTTAAGTATTTCGTCTTTTGAAAGCCAAATTCTGCCCTCGGACTTTACGCTAGAGAGTTTTTGGGTTTGGACATACCTGTCTACAGTACGAACTGAGACTTCAAGTAGTCTGGCAGCGGTTTCCCGGTCTATATTGTAGGTTGTCACCATGGTTGTCTATAATGACTAGTGTTGTCAATTATGTGTCTATGACACGCTATTGACATGTCTACTTGATGTCATGACATATGTCAATGACAATTTTTGCTTGATCAATTTTGCTGATTAAATAAACTAAAAAATGTAGACAATGGTGTCTATGAAGGTGTCTATTTAGTGTCATGACAAAAATATGAAGTTTGCAGTAGTTCTAGACAATGTTCGAAGCCTTTACAACGTAGGTAGTTTGTTTCGGTTAGCCGACGGATTAGGTGTTGATGAAATTGTTTTGGTTGGAAAAACAGCTATTCCTCCACATCCTGGGGTAGCAAAGACAGCGCTTGGGTCGGAGCAAGCCGTATCATGGCAGTATTTTAGTTCAACGGATGATGTTGTTTCTCATCTAGTAAAAAACTTTGATAAAATAATTGTTTTAGAGTTGGCGGACATAGCTGTACCTGTGGATGAACTTGTTAAATCATTAGCTTTAGAGAAGTTTGTTGGCAGTTGTGCTTTGGTTGTGGGTAGTGAGACCGAGGGTGTTGATTCGCGTTTTTGCTCGATTGCTGATCATGTTTGTTTTATTCCTATGCAAGGGGTTAAGGGCTCTTTGAATGTTAGTACTGCTGCGGCTATTGCTATTTGGGAGCTTAGAAGAGTGTTGAAAAGGTAGCATCTAGGGTGTTAAAAAGTAAAAAGCAGCTCATCGTACGTTATAGTACGCCTCGCTTTACTTTTTACTTTTTACCTACTATCTGCTACCTTTTGAACGCTACATAAGTAGTTGAATAAAATCTGCTTATTTAGTAAATCTGTTGTGAATAGTTTGCGTAAGTCCCCTTTTAACTTGTTGATATGCCAGAGTTGCCTGAGGTTCAAACAGTGGTTTCTGATCTGCAAGAGCAGCTTGTTGGAGATAGGTTGTTAGATTTAAAAGTTTGTGATCAAAAGGTGTGGTTTGAGTCAGAGGTTGAATTTCCTATTTTTAAAGGTAAGGTTTTGAAAAAGGTTCATCGCCGTAGTAAGTATTTGATTTTTGATTTTGGTGATTTGTTTATCGCGCAGCATCTGCGTATGACTGGTACTTTGTTGCCATCGGGGTCTATCCATTTGTCACAGCCTTTGGAGGAGTATATTGGTTTGGATCCTAAGATTCGGGCAGTTTTCAAGTTCGAGAAAGCAGGGGATTATGTTTTTTGGGATATCCGTCGATTTGGCACGTTGACGAGTTTTACGGATCTTGAAGATTTTGTGGCTAAGAAGAGGTTAGCGCCAGAAAGTTTAACGGACGGATATTTAAAGCCGAATAGGGAACTTGCATTTGCACATTTTTCTAGTCGCTTAAAAAGGGGAAATCAGCCAATTAAAACGGTTTTGTTGGATCAGTCCGTGATGTCGGGGGTGGGGAATATTTATGCTGATGAAGCTTTGCATTTAAGTAAAATAAATCCATTTAAGCCAGCTAAAGAGTTGTCTGATGAACAAGCACGGTTGCTTTATGATTCGGCGGTTAAAGTGATGGAGTTAGCTGTACAAAAACGGGGAACTTCGGCTAGCGATTATCTAGATTTGAATGGGCAGCCAGGGGTTTTTGCTAAGTATTTGCAGGTTTATAAGCGAGTAAATCAGACTTGTAAAACTTGTGATAGCGAAGTAATAAATAGGGCTAAAATAGCGGGACGCTCTTCTCATTACTGTAACAATTGTCAAATATGAAGAAAATTTTACTGATTAGTAGTTCGAAAGGTTTAGAATTTGATGCCGATTTTTTGCAGTCTATAGCTTATGCATCCCAGGATTTATTAGATTTTAAAGGCAAAATTGAGTTAAATTTAGTTACAAATGAAGAAATCCGAGAGTTAAATCGAGAGCATCGCAATAAAGACTACGCAACTGACGTTTTGAGTTGGGCATTTCAAGAGGCACCAGTACAATTTGAACATGAGCTAATAGGGGAGATTTATTTGTCTTTGGATAAGGTAAGCGAGCAAGCAAAGGAAAAAGGGCACAGTTATGAATACGAATTAGCTTACATTTTTGCTCATGGTATCTTGCATTTACTAGGATACGACCATCAAACAGACGAAGAAGAGGCGATTATGAACACAAAAACCGAGCAAATTGTTGAAAAAGCGTTGACTAAAGAGGCTAACTAGAACTACAATCCACGAGCATATATTGCTGGGGTTTGGCTAGAGTTCGCGCAGAGTGAACAAATAGCAAGCAGAGGCAAAAGACATCATCGGGGTTTGGCGCAGTTGGCTAGCGCGCCTGGTTTGGGACCAGGAGGCCACAGG
>CAYLRB010000061.1:0-2920 GCA_964386265.1 uncultured Candidatus Peribacteria bacterium
CTTCTACTTTAATTGTTCCGGCTTTGCTAATTTGCGCTAGATCGTTACGTGACATATCGACGATCATAGTAAGTTCTGAAATCGTTTTTGGATTTGTTTTTAGCATGTCCAAATTTTGTTGGTCGATTTCTTTGTCATGTGTTCTGCGACAGGTTCCCTTGATTGGCTTGGTGATTAATTTATCTCCGGTTTTGCTAATTAATAGTTCAGGAGAATTGCTGATGAGGCTAAAATTTTTAGTATTAACTAATGCTTGATAGTTTGATGGATTTATTTTGCTTATTTCAAAAAAAGTTTTTATTGGATCTAAGCTTTGTTTTTTTCTGAACTCTTGTGCGAAATTTACTTGATAACTTTCACCATTGATTAGTTGTTCTTTGATTTTATCAAGTTTTTGGTTGTATGCTGCTTCGCTTAAGTTGCTTATTAATTCTGTTGAAAAATTGCAGCTTGAAGTTTGTTTTGCTGCTTGATCTGGGAAAAAAGATTTAAGATAGGTTATCTCTGCATCTGTAAATTTGTGTTCAAGCTTTGTTAGAGTTTTATTGGTATGAGACCAGGTAATTACTGTTTGTGGTAAAATCCAGTAAGAAAGTGGAGAATTAGTTTCTTGTAAATTCTGGATTCCGTATAAAAGATTGCCAAAATCATAACTAAAAAATCCAAGTAGGCCTAATTGAAAGGGGAGTGTTGGTGTTTCTTCAGTCACCAAATCTTTTAGATAGTTTAGTAGTTCGTCTTGTTTTACTAAATGTTCGGCAACATCACCGTGCCAAAGTTGGATTTCGATTACAGGATTGTAGCCGAGAATCGTAAAATCGCCATATTCACCGCTTAAACAAACAAAATCTCCCTGCAGCTTCTGAAGTTCTGCTAGGGAGAAAGCTGTATAAGGGAGATTTGTTGTTTGGGTTTGCATGGTCAGATAACAAATGAACGAAAAACATGGTTTTTCATTCTTCTATTCGCGCTCATCTCTTGCATATACATGGATATATTCACCTTTGTCGTATTCAAAGATTTCATCAGTTTTGAAGAATCTTTTAACTTCTGCTTGCGCTGCTTCTGTTGAATCTGAAGCATGAATTACATTACAAGCTACACTCATTGCGAAATCACCACGGATTGATCCACATTCTGCTTCGCGAGCTTTTGTGATTCCTGTGATTAGTCTAACTGCATTTACTACTTCTAAACCTTCAACACACATAGCAATAACAGGTGAGCTTTGCATAAAGCTACTAACGCCAGGGAAGAATGGTTTGTCAGCAATATGTGCATAGTGTTCACGTAAAACCGCTTCATCGAGGCTCATCATTTTCATGCCTACGATTTTCAAGCCTTTTCTTTCGAAACGTTTAATGATTTCTCCGACTAGTCCACGTTGAATGGCGTCTGGCTTAATTAGAACAAGTGTTTTTTCTTTAACACCTTTGAAATCCATCATATTAGATTTTTGATTATGGTTATTCAACCCGTAATTTAGAGGGTTTGTGTTGATTAGTCCAGCTTAAAATTAATGTGCTGACCGTTACTTATTTGGTCCAATTAGACTGATGTGCAAGTTGTCTCGATGGAATAAGTTTTTAGCGACTTGATTGATCTGCTCTAATGTTACAGAGTTAATTTTTTCTTTTATATCATCAAGATGGTAGTGTTTGCCCAAAAGTAGTTGTTGTCTAGTCAGCATATGAATATAGCTTTGGCTGTCTTCCAAGTTTAAGGTCATACGTCCTTGGAGAGAGTTTTTTGTTTTTTGTAGTTCGTCCTCGGTAATTTGATTGCTGGTCGCAATTTTTTCGTACTCGGTAATTATTGCTTCAATGGCTTGGTCTACTCTTTGATTGTCTACGCCGGCACTTGTGGAAATGATGCCAGCGTCGGTATAGCAGTCAACTGATGTGTGAATGTAGTAGGTTAGGCCGTGTGCTTCGCGGATATTTAAGAACATGCGTGAACTCATGCTGCCGCCCAAGATGTTGCCAAGAAGTTTTAGTGCCCATTCATCTTCGTGCCCAATTTGGAATGCAGGTGTACCAATTACTAGATGAGTTTGTTCGGTTTTTTTTGATGTGTGAACTTTTTGTTCACGTTGCTTAGGTACCTGATATTTTTTAAAATCATATGCCTTTGTTGTTTCTGGCATGTAGAAATATTGATCAACAAATTCTAGTGCTTCTTGTTCAGTGATGTTGCCTGCAAATCCAATTACAATGTTGTCGGGAGTGTATAGTTGATTCTTGTATTCGCGGAATTGTTCTTGCGTAACTGATTTAATTAGCTCTGGTGTTCCAATTTGGTCCCAGCCAATTGGTTGATCGCCGAACAACTGTTCTTCAAACTGCCAACCGATTTTGTACATTGGAGTGTCTTGGTACATGTTGTACTCTTCTAAAATTACGCCACGCTCTTTGTCTATATCTTCGGTGGAAAAACTGGTTTTGAGCAACATGTCTGATAGCACGTCGCAAGCTGTTTTAGCATGCTCTTTGGCAACTTTTACATAGTAGCCGGCGTACTCTTTGCCAGTAAAAGCGTTAAACTGACCGCCTACATTGTCCACAGCCTCGGCAACTGCTTTAGAGTTTGGATACTTCTCACCTCCTTTAAAAAACAGGTGTTCCAAAAAGTGGGAAATGCCGTTGATTGCCTTTGTTTCGTAGCGTGAGCCGGCTCCTACCATAACCATGACAGTAACAGCGGCTGTATTTGTGGAAGGAAGTGTTAAAACTCGTAATTTATTTTTTAGCGTTGTAAGGTGCATTTGATATCTTAAATATGTTTATTGTAGTTAGCCTATCATCTGGGTGCTTAAAATGCAAAGTATGTCTTGATTATTTTTGGGTGATTTTGTTTTTTCGCCTGTTGCAAAATTCAAGTTTTTTCATTAAGCTTGGAATCCAAGTTGATCGTTACTTAT
>CAYLRB010000062.1:0-2895 GCA_964386265.1 uncultured Candidatus Peribacteria bacterium
TGGACTTTAGCTTCACTCCCAAAAAGAATGCGGGCGTGCAGATGAGTTTGTTGTAGACACTTTGTTTGCTGAGAGATCGTACTGTCAAAGTACTCACAAATCTGGTACAAAGTTAAATACCATGATTGGTGATCCAATTCCTCGAAAATTCGAAATAGTTAAAAACTCCCCGGCAATAGATAAGTTGCCGTTTGTTGCGAATACGGGCATAAATACTGTTGATGATGTTTATAATGTCGTGTTCCATTTGGCAGAATGCCTTCGTGACAAAAAACCTATAGAAACCACGGTTGGCATAGACGAATTGGCTGAGCAACTCCATGAACGGCTTGCTTTACTTGTAGCCAGACTTTCCCCCGAAAAAAAACATACACTTGCTCCAAATGTGGCTCGAGCTTTCGAAAGCGTTCAGCATTTGAAAGACTTTGCTAGTAACAAAGTGACGGCCAAAACTGCAGAAGTAACGAGGCCGCCTAGCGAAAAAGATGCTGCTTTGGAAAAACCAGTTGAAATCTCCATCACATCATTAACAGAAAGCCTAATAAAAATTGAAAATGAGTTGGAGAAGAAGAAAAGTAATAACGCAGATCTTAGCTCATTAACAGAAACTTTCTCATTGTTGTTTAAAATTAAAATACAATGTGAGTCGTTTGCTCGAGAACATAGCGAAGAATTGGCTCAAAACTCTTCGATTACGGTTTCATTTAAGAAAATAACTGAAGATGTGATCCCGAGCTTAGAGAATCGTTTAAAAGACGCGATAATCGAAGTTTCTGGCACACTTAGTAAAGAGAATGAATTAAAGCTTGCGACCTCTTTGGCATCTTTAGGTATTTCAAGTGATAGCGTTAGAGTTATTGGTGACCTAGGTGAGGGTAAAGAGGGAACTGTTACCTTGTTAGATGTTGATCAGACGCAAAATCCTGACATGCCGGCTCTAATTGCTGCAAAGATATCACATAGCGCAATGGCGCGGAGTTCGGCTGAGGTTGCCGATCATACGGTGCCACAGAATTTACTCATGTCATTTATTAGGAATGATGATGAATTTCCCATTGACGACTCGAGCGCGTATTTGCCAACGCATTCACGAACAGTGAAGGATGTAACCTTCATGGAATATATTCAAGGAATACCCGCAACAGAGACAGGAGAGCTTCCAATCAGTGTTTGCGGAGTAGTTTCAGCTGTGGAGCTGGCACACTTTTTATTTGTGTTACAGAAAAGTGGTGTAGTTAACAAAGACGCCAAGAGCGATAATCTCATCATAACTGAAAAGGGATTGAAGGTTATTGATTTGACTACTTATGCCGATACAACAGGTAGATTTAAGACAGAAAAATTTACTGCAAGTGAGTATTTTTTAAGAAAACAATATCAGATGTTGTTGGTACTTGTTGCCAACACTTGCTTAGAACAAAAAGACAGAGGTGTGGTTGAGCTCATTAGTTCGCTTGCAAGTAACGACTTAGATAAAATCACGAAAGCTCAATTATATAAAATTGGAGAACAGATCCGATCAGATGACTTTGGCCAATTGCCATCACAAATGAGGCAACTTATTTTACTAGCATTTAATTTATATGTAGAACCTATTCCAGTTGACCAAAAAAATACATCCATACTCAAACTAACATATGATTTGGCACGTTCCGCTTTAAAAACAACGCAAGACTTTAATTCATGGAGTACTTTGTTACCGGTATCATTAAAACAATTAGATACAGCACAAAAAAACAATCTTGATGATGGGACAATAATTAATTTCCCAGATTCACCGGATTTGAATCCACAAGAACTTGAAGAATTGTTAAGAAGGAAAAACGAATCATTCGCAATGGGCAACGGAGATTGGTTTGATAAAATTTTTATCCCTGGAGATAGATTACACCAGATGATTGCTGGTGGTAGCCTTTTTTACGCAGTTGGAACTCTTGCTAAGTACGAAATTTCAGAACAGGTTGAGTCAGATTTAAGAGTTGAAAAATTCAAAGCAGGCTTGTTTTCATTTCAAAGCTTGCTAAGTAAAGCTGATATCGACGCCGAATATCAGCGCAAACGAGGTGAACTAGAACAGTACCATTATCAATCTGACGCTTATGATCAAATCTATGCTGAGGAACTTACCAAGATTGATTCTAGGTTTGTTGATGAAAAAGATCGAGTTTTTGTAGACCTAAAAAAAATAATGATTGGAAGAGTGTTGAATCTGAGAAAAGTAATTTTTAAAAATGTAGATCCTGTGTTTTTGGAAAAACGTCAATTACAAACAGATCCGGACGTTGCGAAAATAGTTACTGAATTGGCAAATTTATACAGTGATTTCAGAAAAACACTGGTAGCAGAACAAATTCAAACTTTTGTAACTAGTTTCCGTCAAAAAGAATCTGAGTTAGTTAGATTAATTTTGGAGAGATACAGAAAAAAACAAGGCACGACTTAGGAGTAGAAAGGTAACATAGGTTTACATTTTAATATTTATTATGCTCCCTCTCACTCACTTCACCGCCTCCGGCACGCTGATCCATAAATATGAAACTTGGTCCGAGCCGAAAATTTTGCTGGTGTGCCACAAAAAACTCAATGTCTGGCTCTGTCCGGGCGGCCACCTAGAAATTGGTGAGCTACCACACCAGGCCGCGGAGCGCGAATTTCTAGAAGAGACGGGCATTACGGTGAGGGCGATTGCGCCCAGTGAGCTACTCTCGGAAAAAGCGGCAAATAGCGCGTTTTTGCCCTTGCCCTTCGCTACAAATCTGCACTGGGTTTCGCGCGAAAATTTCGACCGGCGCCAGGCCGGCAATTCGCCACTGCCACAATGGCCTAAGGGCTGCGAACAACACTACAACCAGAGTTATTTAGTTGCATTTGCCAAGCAGCCGCAGGCGGATCCCA
>CAYLRB010000063.1:0-2690 GCA_964386265.1 uncultured Candidatus Peribacteria bacterium
CTAACACAACAATACTTAAAGCCAGAGCAAGTAAAATACTAAATTGAATTTGCTTGGCAGTTAGTGTCTGATATAAGTAATGATAATATATTGCCCACAAAAGGTACAGGATGTTAAAGTTGATAATTGCTAAAACAGAAAAATGAAGAGGTAAAAATTGTAATACCCAAAATAACTGAGCAGAAAATAAAGCAAGTACCAAGGCTGCTAACCACTTTACATTAGCCGGATGAGGGACAGAATCCACCGAGACCCGAACCAAAAGTAATGTCCCTACAAATAGTATTAACAAGTAGGCTAAGCCAGAAAGTGGAAAGTAAAAGTTAAACCCAAACAATCCAATTAAAAAGCTTGCTAAGGATAACAAAAAGATATTCCAAGCAAATTGCTGGCCGGTATTCTCTACTAAAGTTTCGAAAAAGAATAATATTGGGATGCTTATCAACAAAAATACAGCTCGTCCAATACCAAGCGGAATTATAAAAAATAGACTAAACCAAAATATAATAAACAAAGGTAGTCTAATAAACAACCACCAAGTAAAAGCGTTTTTAGCAACCAAGTATCGCCAGTTATAAACCATCAAAGCGATTACAAACAACAGGAAAGCTGGAACTAAGAATCGGAAAATCGGCAATGGGCTGGCAAACCATTGTATGATAACTACAAAAGCAATCGCAAAGATTGCACTAATAATTTTATGTTTCGTTGGATTCATTAACTGATTTTTTAGATAAATAAATTATTACTACTATACTCACTACTATTAATAATCCCGAACTAATTAAATTTTGCTTTACTCCAAATAGATAAGGACTATCAATGCGTAATAGTTCGGTGCCGAACCTAACTACACTATATAAGCCTAACCAAAGAAAGAAAATTTGACCTGTTCGAACAATATCAACCAATTTTATCAGTAAAATGAGGATCAGTAAACCAGCTAATGCTTCGTATAAAAAGAGTGGGTGGAAATATTCAAACACTTCGTACGGAGGGGTTCGGAAAATTTGAGGCACAAACATCTTCCATACTAAGTTAGTTGGCGTGCCGTAGGCTTCATAATTAAACAAATTGCCAAACCTGCCGATAATCTGACCAATGATTACACTTGGTGCTAAAAAGTCCAACAACTTTAAGAACGACACGCGAGTCTCGGACATATAAAAACGTTGGTATGCATAAACCCCGAGTAATCCTCCGATTATTGCTCCAAAAATACTTAGTCCCCCATTCCAGACCGAGAAAACTTCGGTCCAGTTATTCTGATAATAACCAAAACTACTAAATACATGGTACAACCGAGCACCAATAAACCCGTTGATAATTAAAATTAAAACTATATTATCAAGGTCGGACTGTTTAATGCCATAACTTTCTAGTCTACTTTTAGCAAAATAGTATGCAGCCAATACCCCTAAAGCCATGCACAATCCGTAGTAATAAATCTTCAATCCAAATATAGAAAAAAATTGAGGTAATATAACATCACCAGAAAAGATATAACCGACTAACAAACCAAGCAAAACAACTAAAACTACCGAGCCAATAAGTATAGTTTTTTTGGTTAATATAGTTTTCATAGTTTTGAGCTAGTAATTAAAACAGGACTTCTTGACGAGTAACCCCAACTCGACTCTTAGGCTCCAAACAAGTAATGGGGATTTCTTTGACGGCAAAGTAATCTCTATATAATAGCTTTTGATTACTTAAAGCATGTTCATAAACTTCTTTTGTGACTCGCACATCATCCAAGCAATACTTCTTGAGTAAATCCATTTTACCGTTCTTATAATAGAGCAGCGCTTCTAAACCATTTCCAGACTTACCACTTCCGATTGTGGCCTGAGCCACGGCGTCTAACTTAATCTTATGACCTAAGACTTTGTCTATCTCTTCTAAGATATCGTAGTATGGAATTTCAAAGATATCGAAATTTAGATATGGCTGTAAGACTTCAAAGTCGAATTGCTTGATGTTATACCCAATAATCTGATCGGCAGCCTGAAGCATTGGCGCCATACGAGGTAATTCGTGTTCTTCAAAAATTAAGTACTTATCAGATACATAGTCATAAATCCCGCAAACAGAAATCTTTAACAAATGATTCTTGCCACGACCCCCTACATCATCAAAGGACTTTTGCGTTTCTAAATCTAGGACTATTTTTTTCAACATTTATAATATCTCGATTAATTTTTGATTATATTTTGGTAATTTTTTGATATACAAATTATATCAAACTTTTCAGGCTAAAATATTTTCCCTCTTAAATAAAGGGTTAAATATATTTATCCCACTTATCCACAATTTTTGCTTGACAGCTATTAATGGGTCAGGTAGAATAATCTTACCTCCAAAAAGTCTCTGGATGGAAACGTGTAATCGCCAGACGAAAGTCAGTGCGAAAATCAGTTCCAACAACCTTCAAAAGTTGTTCCAAGACCTTGGACCATTCAATGCGATGGCAGCTGCGAAAGTAGCAATAAAACCATCTTATCTAAAATGAGACAATAACCAAGTTTACTTGGCCAAAACTCTAACAAGAGAAAACATTGAATCGCACGTTGCGAAAGTTGACTCGCCTTATCGAGACATCACAGGCAACCTGCATTCGGTTGATAATAGCTGAAAGTATAGATCTGACTTCGGTCAGGGAGCGATCAGAACTAGATCAACCAGCGTACCGT
>CAYLRB010000064.1:0-2610 GCA_964386265.1 uncultured Candidatus Peribacteria bacterium
TACCCGCAATACCTCTCAATCGCTCTTGCTAGCCTTGTGTAGGTGTCGCGGCGGCGTTCTGGATCACGATCAAGAGTGGTTACGCGGAAGCCTGGGTAAGGACTAAAGAAACCAGAAGCAGGAACGATGACAATACCCTCGGAAGCGAGTAAATAATAGGCAAAACGCTTATCTAGCGGCATTTGCGGATCACTGACTTCGGCCTCAATGTAGGCTTGTACTTCCGGATTGCTGATTGGCAATGTTTGTTTGTCATTTAAGACTCCGGGTTTAAAGAGTGGCATCATGTAAAATGCACCTTTTGTTCTGTTTACTGTTAGCTGTGGTACACCTTCCAATATTTCTGCAATCATGTTTGCCGCACCTTGCAATCCATCAATATAGTTTTGGCTCCATGCCGGGAAATCTGGGTGATCATAAATTTTTGGCACCAAAGATTGCGGCAAAGTTACAGAACAAACCTCCATCATTACGCGTTTTTTCACTGACTCACAGTAGTTTTTGTACTCTTCACTCAAATGGACATTGTGAAATTCCAGCCAACCACAGCGGCTTCCGGGCCACGGCACATCTTTGGAAACACCGCGCATAATAATTAGTGGCACGCGATTGTGAGCAATTTCGGTTAGCTGCGGGCAAACGGTATCTTTGTAGACCATACGGAAATAGATCTCGTCCGAGATGATCATTAAACCATATTTTTCGGCAAGTTGTACGATTTGCTCCAAAGTCTCGGCGCTGTGCACAGCGCCGGTCGGGTTGTTCGGATTTATAATTAAAATGCCGGCGACTTCGGGGTGGGCTTTAATTTGTGTTTCTAGGTGGTCAATATCTGGTTGCCAGCCGTTTTCCGGGTCAAGTTTGTAAGCAATTGGATCAGCACCAGCTGCAAAAGACTCCATTGACGAGTGCGTTGGATAAGCAGGCGTTGGCTGAATGATGCGTGCGCCCGGTTTTAACATGTGGTAAAGCGCGGAGATTCCAGCACCTAGCCCACTGGTAAACAAGACGTATTCGTAATCTAAATTAGAATTTGGCGAATAGCGTTTTGCATAGTCGACTACCCATTTGCGGGTATCCGGATTACCTCGAGAATGTGTATAACCAAAAGTTGCATCCCCTTCTTTGCGGATTTCTTCTACTAGCAAATCTTTCAAAAACGGTGGCACTGGCCAACCTTTTGGCACTGGATCACCAATATTTTCCCATACCAACTTTTGCTCTGGATTAAGTTCTTGAATTTTTTGAGCAACATCAACTATTTCACGAATAGCGTATTTCATCAAACTTACTTCTGGGTTGAAAAATGGGGTGCGCATAATGCTTGGTTAAACGTTTGTATGTTACACAGCCTAATAATCTAGAGCAATTCGATATTATTTAAAACCAGTTCAAATTTTCCATCTTTTTGATGCTGATTACCCTCGTCCAGCAAAGCGTAGTTAGAAGCTTTACCTTGCCAGAGCGCGATCGTCCCCTCTGGACTTAAGATTGTATAAATATTGTCCGTGAATGGACGTTTATCATAACTAATCAAATCTACATCAAGTTTACCAACTTTCTTTTTTGTAACTGTAGTTTCTTTGTCTTTTGCCTTAGTTAGTGCTGCTAAAAAGTTTTTATAGCCACCATCTTTGTCCAGCATCTTGCCATCTTTGTCGGGACAAGCTTCGAACATAATAAGTTTTAAACTGTCTAATTGAGTTACTGTTGCACACTCGTAAGCGGTTGAACCGATTGGCCAAGAGACTGGATAAGCAATTAGAAGCTCATTTGCCTGAAAACTCATTAACTCTTCATTTTCTGGACTTTGACAACCAGAGATTATTAATATCGAAACCGCTAAAACTAGAGCCCAGATAGATAATTTACGCATAGATTAAGATCAGGAAATAATACAAGTTTAGTGTAATTGTTCTTGGTCGCAAGGAAAAGAGCAAGTATAAAGGTCTGTTTCAGCTAATCTGAGATACCTTAAATACTGAAATGAATACTTTATTCAACACCAACCTAACTTCTTAAAATCTTTTCCATTGCGCGTCCTTTAGCCAACTCATCGATTAACTTATCCATGTAGCGGATTTTGCGCATTAACTCATCTTCAATTTCTTCAATTCGGTAACCGCAAATTACGCCCGTAATTTTTTCTGCATTGGGATTAAGCAAAGGTGCTTCGGCAAAAAATGTTTCAAAATCCTTAGCTTCTTCTACCTGCTGCTGCAATTGGCTTTGGCTGTAACCTGTTAACCAGCAAATTACTTCATCAACCTCAGATTTAAGGCGCCCCTTTTTCTCCGCTTTTTGAATATACAACGGATATACCTTAGCGAACGCCATTTTATAGATGCGCGTGTTCTTCATATAAAATTTATTAACTCTAAAACTTTACTTAAACCACTTCTTAGCACTTTCGCGGCGATGTGGGCATCCCGGCCAACAACATGGTCGCTTTTTACCTTGTTGCAAGTCCTCAGCTAAACGTTGCAAATGCTTTAGTCTGGTTTCTTCCTTTTTTACAATGGTTAACCAACAGATCCACTCATTACGCGCCAATGGCGTTAAGTTATTCCATTTTTCGAGCACAACCGGATTACCAAGCAAAGCCTGCTC
>CAYLRB010000065.1:0-2580 GCA_964386265.1 uncultured Candidatus Peribacteria bacterium
CAAACCCTCCATTGCTGGATTCTCAACTAAAGAAATTCCGTAAACTCCTTTGTTTTTTAACGGGTCGTATTTAGCTTCGTAGGTTTTCATTAAACTACATTAATTGATTTACCTTTACTTGCTTTAGACAAACCATCTTTTGCCATTTGCTTTTTTTGGTCATAAAATTTAGTATCTTCTCCTAATTCTTTTTTTGCAATAATACCTTTATCCGCTGTTTCTATTCCTTTATTAAAGGAAATTGAAGCCATTGTAAAAGCTAAATTAGCTTGTTTAATTAAGTCGTTACCTTTAGATATTAATTCATAGCCTTTATCGATATAAGATTCAGTATCCGAGCTTATGGATAATTGCACATTTGCTTCAAACGCTAATTTTATTTCTTCTACTTTCATAATTTATGTTTATTATAAGTTAAAACGATATTTATTTATTTTTGTGACAAAATGTATCTTAACCCCCTAAAGTTGCGCCCTGAACAATATTTCTATCTAACTGTTGTTGGTTGGTTACATCGCTTCCTACAACGTATGCTTTTAAAGGTTGTGTTTGATTTGCTAATCCTTGTGCTATTTGATTTGTTCCTGTGCCTTGAACTAGATTAAAAGATGGAGCGGATGGTGCTTGAGCGCCTCCACCTGATGAACCTCCACCGTCTCCTCCCCCTGTAGATAATCCTTTTGCGCTTGTTATGGTTTGAGCTAAAATAGAAGCTATAGAAGTTGCAGCACTTATTTTTGTAGATGCAATCCCTTTTGCCGTTGCAGCGGCTTGAACTGCATATAATGGGTTTGGCACTGTTCCTATAACTGCTGGAACTGCTGTTAAATTTGCTACTGATTGAGAAATAGATTTCCCTGCACTAGATACAATTTGAGCAATCGCTAGACCTTTTTCAACTGCTAACATTGCTATTGCTACCGCTTTGTTTTTCCCTGCAATTTGTGTAATTAATTGTGTTGTAAAATTAGCTGCATTTATTTTTGCACTT
Source organism: uncultured Candidatus Peribacteria bacterium (assembly GCA_964386265.1). GTDB lineage: Bacteria > Patescibacteriota > Gracilibacteria > UBA1369 > UM-FILTER-41-14 > CAYLRB01. Next base: position 992 of record CAYLRB010000065.1, read on the forward strand.
TTTAAACTTTCTTCGGCTTGTAATAAATTATCATTAAATTTCTTTTCTTCTTCTAATTGTTTTTCTTTAGCATCTTTATCATCTTGCGCTTTTTTATCGTCTGTTTCTTTTTTAATAAGTGCTAATTTTTCTAAGTGCTGTCTTGTTAATTCTTCGGTACTTAAATTATTAGCTTCTAAAATTGCTTTCTTTTCCTCAAATTCTCTTTGTTCTTTTTGCGCTGGAGTTTCTACATTTTCTTTTAGTTGATTTAAAATATCAATAGCATCCTCTGCCGACTTCATATCTAAAGCAAGTTTTTCATCCGCTAACTTTTGAAGTCTTGCTTTTTCATCTGCAATTTCTTTTTCGCTAGCTATTCTTTTTTTCTCTCTTGCTTTTTCAGCTTCATCGTCAATTTTATCTTGTTTCTCTTTTCTTACTTTTGCTAAATCATCATTATGTTTTTTATCTATTGCTACAAGTTCTCTATTTAATCTATTAGCTAATGCTGTTTGGTCTGCTCCCTCCTCTTTTATAGCTTCTAAATATCTATTCTTAGCATCAATTTTAGCTTTAGTATATTCATTTAAAATATCGCCTTGCTCTTGAACAAATTTTTTATTCATTGCTAAAGACTTATCTGCTTGCGCTGTTAAATCAGCTAAGGCTCTTTCAGCTTCACTAGTAATCCCTACAAAATCAGTAACAGCATTAACAAGATTTCCTATAAACTCTCCAACTTTTGCAAGTCCGGGGACTACATTTAAAACCGCTTTTTTTACCTTATCGAAGTTTGCAATTAATGCAACCAAAGCTATAACTATTGCTCCAATCCCTGTAGCGGCTAAAGCAATTCTAAAGGCTTTCATTGCGCCTGTAGACGTTCCAACAACGGTAGTATAAATACCTTGTCCTATTGCTGCTGCTTTTTGTGATTTGGTAAACAATACTGAAGCCTCAACCGCATCTTTTACAGTCATAGCTAATCCACCTGTGGCATCATTAAGTAAGCCCATTGCTCCACCATTCTCTAATACAGAATTAGTAGAGCCTTTCATACTAGAGGCAAGCCCTTTCTGTGTACTTGATAAATCCTCTAAAGAATTATCAAGGCTATTTACTTGTTTTTGTACGGCATCTAACCCTGTTTCTTTAACTACAATATTTATCTGTTTTTCAATAGCCATCTTTTTGTTTTTCTAAAGTAGTTATCAATTTCGTTTTTGCCCTTAGCTATTTCCGTAAACTTACCCGCTCCGTAAAATTCATTTGTTTGCAATAATCTTATAATATCTTCTATCATGATACTGTGTTTATTACAATTGATATCCATCCCGTTCCTGTTTTCATGTAAAGCTGCTTTGTTGTTACAATATCTTCACAAAAAACTTTAAAACCTACCGAAGCATCAGGATAAGCCGTGTTTAAATCGCTTAAACTTAAATCTGTTGTTGTGGCGTTAGTTGCATAGCTATACAACTCCTCAAAGTTGTTATTGCATTTTTCAAAAGCATTAAACAGAATTTCTCCTGTGCCATCTCCTGCCGTTGTACCGTTATTTATTATTTCTCTAGCCATTGTCTGCTGTTATTAAGTTAGTGTCTGCC
>CAYLRB010000066.1:0-2556 GCA_964386265.1 uncultured Candidatus Peribacteria bacterium
TAGAAGTTTTAGAAGATGCTGAAGTTGTAATCATCACCAAAGAAAACCAACAACAACTTTATCAAGAAATTCCAAAATTAGAACGCTTTTTTAGAATTTTAGCCGAAAACTCCTTAGTAGCTCACCAAGAACGGTTAATGGATAATTTGAGTTTACCTGCCGAACAACGCTTTGAAAAAATGTGTAATAAATACCCCACATTAATTCAGAAAGTTGCTCAAAAACACTTGGCATCTTATATTGGTGTTACGCCCGAGTTTTTTAGTAAGATGAAAAGCAAGTTGTTGAGGAAGTGAAAAATATATTTTCCAGTTTGTTTATAATACAAATCTTGATAATTATATTTTAAATTTAACAAAATACTTTTAGGAATACAAACAAAATTGTACTATTTTTGTTTAATACGAGCCTTATTTAAGGCATTAAACTTTCGCTTAAGATACAAAAAAAATTACTTTATCAACTAATTTTTTCAAACCATAAATTATTAAACTACTAAATACTTATGATTAAAAAAATAGCTGTTTTACTAATCTTAGCAATACTAAAAGTTCATGGACAGGTAGGTATTAATACTACCGATCCTAAAAGTGATTTAGAAATCAATGGAAGTATTGGATTACCCCATAAAACTATAACTACTTCACCTTACACGGTGTTGAGTACAGATGCAGTATTATATTTTACAGCAGCAACTACACAGGTTATACATCTACCAGCTGCATCAACTGCTACTAATCGTATCTATTGGCTAGTAAATTCCGCTTCGGTTAGTAAAACCATTAGCGCATATACATCTATTAGTGGAACAATCTCAACAGAGCTAAAAGCTAATTCCTCCATAGCTTTACAAAGTAATGGCACATCTTGGCTACAATTTGTAAACACAACTCAAGCTGAAAATGCTGGAATTACTTATGTAAAAGAATTGTCCTCAGATCAAACTATTGTCAATTGGCAAAGTCCATGGACGCTTCTGCCGCTTACAGATTTAGACATAACTGTCCCGGCAGGCAAGTGGTTAGATGCTGAATATGTTTTAAGAGCAAGCACCGCAAATGCAGCATGGGTACCCAGTGGTTTTAGAAATAGAGGTTTTGCAAGTGGTGACTTTTTAAGTGGTCTTATTACAATACCCGCCTATAACCCACCTGCCACTGTAGCTGGTGGAAGTTATTGGACATTTTTACTTAACGAAACAAATTTTGACACAAACCCAGACCCTGCATTTTCCAGACAGGTTGATGCTTCGATTTTTCCGATCAATAATGCAATAATTACAATAAAAATTCGATATAAAAACAACTCAACTTCTGACAAAGTTTTTGGCTACGATTTTGGTGCAGACTTGAGAGTAGCCTTAACCAGTGTTAATCTTACCATAAGACAAGGTAGTTCTGTTGTATATACTATTTTTTAATTTATATTCTTTAACAAATAAGCCATAATAGTATTATTTGTTTAAGACTTCAGAACAACGCTTTGAAAAAATGTGTAAAAAGTACCCAACATTAATTTAGAAAGTTGCTCAAAAACACTTGGCATCCTACATTGGTGTTACGCCCGAGTTTATTAGTAAGATGAAAGCAAGACTGTTGAAGAAATGATTTAGAATCTCCCTATTATTAGTATTTGATATATTTATATTCTATACTATATTTGTGCTATATCAGTGCTATATTAGTGCTATATCTATATAGTTACTATATCAAAACAATCATTTATGGGTAAGTTAAAAGGAATTGTACAATTTACGGGACAACTTGATGGTTTATCATTTTATGAAATGAATGGCAAAATTATTGTTCGGAAAACGGGTGGCTTTGATGGTGATAAAATCAAAAATGATGCGAACTATACACGTGTTCGTGAGAATAGTAGTGAATTTGCTCATTGTGCAGAAAAGGGTAAATATTTTAGAAACAGCCTTCAACCCTATTTGAAGCAACTGCATATTCCTTATGTACATAATCGAGTTTTGGGTTTGTTTCAAGAGCTTAGTCGATTGGACTTGGTTAGTGCTCGGGGAAAACGTTCTGTGATTAACGGGTTGCAAACAGTTGAGGCAAAAGAGGTTATTGAGCGTTTTGAATTTAATAAAAATCTGTCTTTTGACGCCGTTTTTCCTTTTACGTATGCCGTAGATTTGTTGGAAGGAAACTTGACTGTTCCTAATTTTAATTCGAGACTTTTGAAGAAAGTGCCTCATACTACTCATGCTACTTTACAACTTATAGTTGTTGGTTTGGATTTTGAACACCAAAATTCATTTATACAAAACAGTAGTAATAAAATTACTTTATCCTTACAAGATGCTACTGAAGCTGATTTAGAGTTTAATTGTGCTCTTCCTCAAAGTCCTACTGTATTTTATTTGTTGTATTTAGAGTTTTTTCAGCGTGTTAATGCTGTGGATTATGATTTGCAAGCAGGAGCTTTAAAAATTGTGGGGTTTCAATAGTGTGTTTTTAGCAATGTGTGAGTTGCTTGTGTTATGTTTCTCCGAAGTGTTGGGATCAACATGATAAAAATGGAGGAAATTTCAATGCTTACGAA
>CAYLRB010000067.1:0-2440 GCA_964386265.1 uncultured Candidatus Peribacteria bacterium
GTTTCAACAATAATCGCATAAATGTTGCCAGCCGCATCTGAACCTAAAGCTGTTCGCCGATCAAGCAATTTGGAATCCTCATCAATTGCCGGCTGACCATCAACAATCAAAAAGGGGTATGACTGTAGCAAGCTATCAAACTCCGCACTAACTAAAGCAAGATCGTAACTATTCAGCAAACTAAGTTTGCCGTCCTTGATCGCAACAAAACCTGAGCGGTGTAGATCAAACTGCCGTTCTCCAACTCGTGCATTTTCAATCTCAAGATACCCTGATGGACTATAATCTTCATGGTGGTAGCCAGCATTAATTATCAGCTCGGCATTTGAGTTTAACTTTTTCCATTCACTAAGCCTTTTGGGGCTGCTGGAATTATTTTCAAGATTCGCCTGTAATTCAGACTGTTCATAGCCCTGATTTAACCTGTAAATCTTTATCTCACCACGAGCCAAAGTTGTCGAATCTCCAACATAAGTTTCAAACGGTATCAGCTTAACATCAATATGTTCATTTATTTCTTGCCAGTCGGACTCAGTTAAGATTTCATCGCTTTCTTTGTCAGCACAACCAGTCAACAAAGCAAATAGCAACAGAATAAGAATTGACAGTCGGATGTTTAGATCAAAAAATTTGTACAAATTTGCGGTTTTATATTTTAGTCATTCCCTCAATGCTTGCAGCAATGCACGCCTTCTTCAGCCTTAACATATTTTGCAGCCAAAAAAGTAGTGATTGGAACAGCAAAAAGTAAAGCTGTACTACCCACCAAAGTTCTAACGATTTCCTCCGCAATCTCTTGGCTATTAACAATAAACCAACTTGGAGTTAGGTCACTCATCATAAAAACCAAGAAAAGAGGTAAAAAAGCACCAGCATAAGCCAAAACCAGAGTGTTAACCAAGGCGGCAATATGTTCTTTGCCAACGCGAGTTCCACGAACATAAAGTTCACGAGCTGTTAAATTAGGATTTGCCAATTTAAGCTCGGCGACAGTAGCCGCCTGACTAGTGGTAACGTCATCTAAAACACCCAGAACGCCAATTACAATGCCAGCAAGTAATAAGCCTTGGAAATTAAGTTCGCCGAACTGACCAAGTTGCAGCAAGGTCGCATTTTCGCTACCAATACCAAGCAAATTTGTAATCTTAACAAACAAAACTGAAACCAAAACTGTAATGCCCAATGTAATCAAAGTGCTAATTAAAGCAATCGTGACTCTTCTGTTAAATCCATGCGACAAATAAAAAGTCAAAACAGCAATAGCAACCACGCCAACTAAAGCGGAAAGCAGGGGATTAGCACCTAGTGCCAGCTGCGGAACAATATAAAGCGCCAAAATTAGAACACTCACAATTAAACCAAAAATCGACCGCAACCCTTTAAGACCACCAAGAAGACCGACAAAACCTAAAAACCCAAGTCCGATCATAATTAGCCAAGGCAAGCGATAAAAATCAGCAACAACATAACTTTTTTCTGCCAAATCTGAACCATCAGTAACTACAGGCGCGTCCAAAACAACCACCCAGTCTCCAACTTTAAACTCCTGCCGACTACTTGAATTATCCAGTTCACTGTATTTTGCTGTAATTTGTTCATCAGACTTATCACCCCAAAGATCCACTTTTAATTCCTGTGCAAACTCTTGAAAACCCGCCACTTCTTGCTGTTTAGAGCTAATAACCTCTTTAACGGTAGCCACTTTATAGTCATCTTTACTTAATGTAGTCGTGCCCTGTGCCATCAAAGGCAAAGCATTACCAAACAATAACACGACCAAAACAAGAAGTTTACTTAATAGTTTGAGCATTGATCTTTGATTAAATTCCCTCAACATTTGAGCGCATTTGCTGAACATCAGCAATCATTTTAGCCTTATAATCGCTAAGTTTTTGCTGCAAATCCGAGTCCGATGTTGCCAAAATTTGTGCGGCCAAGATGCCAGCATTTTTTGCGCCATCCACAGCCACAGTCGCCACAGGTACGCCACCCGGCATTTGAGCGATCGAAAGTAGAGAATCAAATCCACCAAGTGAATTACTAGATTTAATCGGAACACCAATTACCGGCAAAACAGTATGTGAAGCCACCATCCCCGGCAGATGCGCGGCGCCTCCGGCGCCGGCAATAATAACTTTTAGGCCGCGGGACGCGGCCGATTCTGCATATTCAGTCATCAAATTTGGTGTGCGGTGAGCTGAAACTACAGTTAGCTCGTAGCTAACGCCAAACTCTTTCAACATAACTGCCGCAGCTTCCATCACTTTTAAATCAGATTCGCTACCCATAATGATTCCTACCACTGGTTTTTGATTGCTCATAATTTTTTTATTTAGATACAATTTTTATTAATGGCCTTAATTCTAGCGCACGTGCTTTCGCTTCCGCAACTGAATCGGCCAAAACAGTTAAATGCCCCATCTTGCGATGTGGCTTAGTC
>CAYLRB010000068.1:0-2421 GCA_964386265.1 uncultured Candidatus Peribacteria bacterium
TGACAAAAAAAAGGTTGTAATTATAGCAGATGAAAATGTGTCAAAATTGTATGGTGAGGAGTTTGTAGAAAAGTTAAGAGAAGTTATTGGTGAGTCGATTCAGGCTGATTTGTTTGTAGTACCTGCTGGTGAAGCGACGAAAAATTTGCAACATGTTGAAGAGTTGGCGGAGCAAATGCTAGGACTTGGTCATGATCGGTCAAGTTTAATAGTGGCGTTTGGAGGTGGCGTTGTTGGTGATTTAGCTGGCTTTTTGGCGTCAATTTATATGCGTGGGGTTGATTTTGTGCAGATTCCGACTAGCTTGTTAGCAATGGTTGATGCAAGTATTGGTGGTAAAACTGGTGTAGATTTAAAGTCTGGTAAAAATTTGTTAGGCTCATTTTGGCAGCCGCAAGCTGTTTATTTAATGCCTAGTTTTTTGCGAACATTAAGCAATGAGCAGTTTAATGAAGGTATGGCTGAGTTATTGAAGCATGCTTTGATTGGCGACTTAGGGCTATGGCACAAGTTGGAGACTGAACTAAAAGCTACAGATTTGCGTGATTCAGCAGTTTTAAATTCGATTTTGCAAGCTGCAATTGCGGTAAAGGTAAAGTTGGTGGAAGAGGATGAGTGTGAGCAAGGGCGGAGAGCTTGGTTAAATTTGGGGCACACGGTGGCACATGGTTTGGAGCAGGTTTCGAATTATAAAATTAGTCATGGTCAAGCAGTTGCTCTGGGAATTTTAATTGAGACGGAAATTGCTGTTAATAAACAGTTGGTCTCCCCTACTTTAGTTGAGCGGATTAAAAAAGTGTGGGCTCATTATGCGTTGCCAAGTAGTATGCAGAATTTTGCTCTTAAAATAGAGCTTGAATCGTTGTGGGAAGCACTAAAAACAGATAAAAAGAACAAAGATGATCAAATTATTTGTTCACTTTTAAAAGAGCTTGGTAGTGAAGTTGTAGTTAGCTCTATAAATAAAGAGGAATTGAATTTAGCTTTGAAAAAATATGAGTAAAATGGAAGGAGCAGAGGTAACAAATGAGGCAGGAAAAGAGGCAACTTCACTTATGGTGAAGTTGCCTCCCTCCAAAAGTTTGAGCAATCGAGCGCTATTATTAAGTTTGTATGCTGACTTAGTTTTAAGGCGAGTTTTGGTATCTGATGATACTCGCGTGATGATTGAGATTTTGCCAAAACTAGGTGTGACTGTTAAAGAGCTATCAGGTGACGGAACAAATGTTGATCTTGAGCTTAAGCGAGATCCGAATTGGAAGCCAAGCGAAGATGCTATTGAGTTGTATACAGAAAATGCAGGAACCGCTACGCGTTTTTTGGCTGCTACATTGGCCTTTTATCCTGGTAGTTATGTTTTAACAGGTAATGAACGGATGATGGAGCGTCCAATTGGTGATTTGATCGAAGCGCTTAACCAGCTTGGCGCAAAAGTTGAGTATTTAAATAAACCTGGATTTTTGCCGATTAAACTTGGTCTTGGCTCAGGCAAGATCGATGTGGGAAGGCGGTCTTGTAAAGTTGAGCAAACATTAAGTAGTCAGTATTTAAGTGCAATTCTCTTGGTTACACCATTTTTGCCGGGAGAAACTGAGATTGAGCAAGTTGGTGCTAAAATTTCTCAAAGTTATATTGAGCTAACTTTGGATTTGATGCAGCAGTGCGGTTTGGATTTTGTGGAATTGTCTCAAGGTAAGTGGCTTATTAAAGGTGGGCAACAGCTTTCGCTTAATGAGTTTGAAATTGAGTTAGACTATTCAGCAGCGAGTTATTGGTTTGCAAAAGCTATGGTACTGTCGGAAAAATTAATTTTTGCAGGTTTGAGTCTGAAAACTAAACAAGGTGATAAAAAGTTTTTAGATTTATTGGTGGAATCGGGTGGGTTAAAGTTTGAGCAACAAGGTAAAGATTTAGTTGTGAGTGGCAGTTTTGCTGATTTAAGCTTAGCCACGGAAATTGATTGTCGAGAGTTTCCAGATGCGGCAATGACGCTAGCCGTTCTAGTTGCTGTGATTCCTCAAACTACACGCTTGACCGGCTTAAGTACCTTAAAACATAAAGAATGTGACCGTTTAGAAGCTCTAAAAACTGAGCTAAAGAAAGTTGGAGTAGAAGTTGAAGCTGATAGCGATAGTTTAACGATCTATGGAATTAATGCTGGAGAGCTTCTTCCAGCGCAAATTGAGACATACAAAGATCATCGCATGGCTATGAGCTTTGCGGTATTACAAAAATTGCAGCCAGCGATTGAAATTCTGGATCCGAACTGTGTGAGCAAGACCTATCCAGGATTCTTTAGGGAGTTTTGAGTGAAACTTGACAAGTATGTTAAAAGTTGTAAAATATGGACAATTGCTAAATATTTCTTTATATGAAATTAAAGGAAAATACTAGAATTAGCTGTGGAGCTTTGATTGCGGT
>CAYLRB010000069.1:0-2164 GCA_964386265.1 uncultured Candidatus Peribacteria bacterium
GTTGAGATTGTCGGAGAATAATTTGCTAAATGAGTTAAATTAACAAAAAAGAGGATCGCTCCTCTTTTTTGTTTGACGCAAAAACATTGCACGGTAACTTAGTAACTAAGTCGTATTTGTCCCAACTTCTGCCAACTTTTTAGATTTTTTAGTCAACTCTTGTAAATCTTAGGTATTTTTCATCAATTTCTCTTTTTTCGTTGCACTAAGCGCAGAAGTCGGGAAAATATATATGCATTTTTTAAAATGTCAAAAGTCAGGAGGAATACTTCATTTAACATTTTCAACCACTACACCTAAGTGTAGTGGTTGAATTATACGAGACGACACAATGTGCCCCTCACTGCGAGGTTACTCTCGATAGAACTCCATCGAATAACTCAGTACAAGTCTAGTAAATAACCTCGCGGAACAGGACTTCTAGTTTATTACAACTGATTTCTTGTTTTGGCAGACCTGATACTTTTATGCTACCAAGTCTACCATGAGTCATTTCTTACTGACTGGTTGTGATTAAATGCACTCATTGCTCCCGATCACCTCTTTTTCTTGCATCAATGCCAACCTAGTTTTTTAATCAAAATATCCAGTTTTTGTTGCACTGACAGCAGAAGGTGGGATAGAATATAAGTTATGAGCAATAAGCCTCTATTTCTGTGGTCTCTGTACGATTTTGCAAATTCTATTGTTCTGATGGCTTTTTTATTTTATTTTTCTCAGTGGCTTGTTATTGATCAGGGCAAGCCAGCGTGGTGGTACAATGTTGCGCTTATAATTTCATCAGCACTTTTTATTGTAACCGCACCTTATGTAAGCAATAAGATCGATCAAAATGGAAGTAAAATTAAAGGACTTAGATTTTGGACCTTGTTGACATTCATAGGGCACCTGAGTCTTTCATTGCTTGTAATGCTTACGGACGGGATAGAAGTTATTGCAATAATATTGTACACACTATCAACCTATGCTTATCTTGTTTGTTTTTTGTACTACACTCCAATGCTTAATGATTTGTCGAATCAAGAAAATCGTTCTTTAAGATCGGGCATTGGTCAAGGTGCAAACTCAATCGGTCAAGTTGTTGGAATTCTTATAACACTACCTTTTGTAAATGGAATAACACTATTTGGTGATCCTGGAAGATCCCAAGCTTTACTTCCAGCAACTATAATTTTCGGAATTTTGGCTTTGCCTATGCTAATTTATTATCAGGAAACATCTCAAGTTGCATCAGTTGGCACGGTAAATAATGGTCGGTTCAATTTAGTTTCTCTTTTTAAGGAAGTTTTTTCAAATAAATCTTTAGCGCTACTTCTTGTGGCTTATTTTTTGTTTAGTGATGTTTTGATTACTTTCGCCAATAATTTTCCACTTTATTTGGAAACTGTTCACGGAGTAAGCGATTCTATGAAGAGTATTCTTACTGCAAGCATATTGATTCTTGCCACTGTCGGTGCAATTATTTTTGGAAAAGTAGCAGATAAGAAAGGAAAATTAAAAGTACTAAAGATAATTCTTATTGTCTGGTGTTTTATTTTTCTTGCAATGATTTTGATCTCTAAGTTTGCAATATTAATTCCAATCTTTTTATTTGCTGGAATATTATTTGGGCCCGTTTGGGGAATAAGTCGGGCTTTGGTGGGAGAATTTGCCCCTCCAAATTTAGTGGCGTCTTCGTATAGTTATTATGTAGTCGCTGAGAGGTTTGCGACTTTTGTTGGTCCAGCTGTATGGAGTGTAGCTCTTATCACCATGGGCGAAGGAATACGTGGCTATCAAACAGGACTTCTTTTCTTAACTATACTTCTGATTGGAGGATTGTTTGTGCTCAACAAGGTGAAAGCGCCTGACGTCAGTCGAGATGCTATAATTACCCCATGACAATCAAAATCGATACTTTGGCTAAGGAAAGTGGGGTTAAGTTTGGTACAAGTGGGGCGAGGGGATTGGTCACAAAGATGACCGACATGGTCTGTTATACATATACGCGTGGATTCATCCAGTATTTGGAATCAATCAACGATCTAAAAAAAGAAGGAGAAGAAATAGCGGTGGCTGGAGATTTGCGTGATAGTACAGACAGGATAATCGGTGCGGTAGCAAAAGCGGTCACTGATTGTGGTTACAAGGTCCGCTATTGTGGTAAGGTACCGACGCCAACACT
>CAYLRB010000070.1:0-810 GCA_964386265.1 uncultured Candidatus Peribacteria bacterium
CCGTGAGCAATTTTGCCTGCCTCAATTAAAGTCACTTGCTTGTTAGTGTTTTTCAAAGCATAAAAGGCGGTAGAAATCCCTGCGATTCCGCCGCCAATTATTGCCACATCAGTGTGATGATCTCCATCGAGCACTGCTGTTGGCCTGGTTCTATTTAATTGTTTTAACCAAGGTGAATTATTAACAAACATTTTTATTTTGATTTTCGCTGACTTTGAGTTTTATTTGAAATTTAGAAGTCGAATAGATCTCCTATGAAAGATTCTTTTTTATGCTTCTTCTTGTAGTTGCGGTCGTCGTAAGATTGAGGACGCTGTTCTTGGTATCGTTGTGGTTCGTCTGAGTAGCGGGGTTGTTGCTGTTGTTGTGGCGCGGGAGCTTGAGTCATCGCAGGCGCTGCACTTTCGCTGTTCGCGATGAGCTTATCGAGTTCGCCTTTATCTAGCCACACTCCGCGGCAAGTAGGGCAGTAATCAATTTCGATGCCTTGGCGTTCGGTCATCAATAGGGTTGCTTGGTCGTTTGGACATTGCATATGTTTCTTCTTTAATTATAAGGTTTCTGCCCGGCACTTTATATAAAAAAAGACCGGACAAGCCGGTTATAATTGATATTGATTCAATGGTTGAAGCGCTCGCAGGGAGACCTATCGCTTCGCCCTCAGCAATATCCAAGGCTTAATCATTATAGCATATTGGTTTGGCGTTAACAATAACTAAATGCAAATAAACCAATTGAATAAAGAAAAGAAAAATTTAGTTCCTATTCAAAATAAATCAAATGTTTTAAATTTTAAATTTGTTTCATGGG
>CAYLRB010000070.1:820-1049 GCA_964386265.1 uncultured Candidatus Peribacteria bacterium
AACCGGCAAAGTATAATCTAACTGCGATTAATTCGCGTTTAGAATGTATAGCTAAAAGGAGGTAATTGTGTCCAAAAGTAAAGACATAATTAAGAACATTAACTGCCCATGCTCGTGTAAAAATTGCGCTTGGGATAAAGAGGGTGTTGATGCTGATAGTGTAACCGCTAGCAGTGTTACTCAGGTGGCGCCGTACGTAAGTCAGTGCGGCTCAGTTGAGGTCGTAAAA
>CAYLRB010000070.1:1059-2138 GCA_964386265.1 uncultured Candidatus Peribacteria bacterium
GCGGAAGATTTCTTCCGGTTCTGAATAACGCGGCAGGGCTAAGAACTCAGGCTACTTTCGGGTAGTTTGACTAATTAACTCATGGATCAGGGTGGTGAATAGCTACCCTGATCAACTTTAAATGACCTTGCATTTTTTTATTTTCATTATTTTAGGAATCTCTGGTTTGAGTGTTCTATGGAGAAAAATTCTCATTGATTTTCCTAAGCTCGATACATTTTTACAATCATGGTTGGGTGCTATTGGATATGCTCTTATCTGCGGTTTTTGTTATACGTACTGGCTAAGCTTGGCGGCTGTTCTTGTCTTCGGGCCAATAGAACTAGTTCAAAATAACCAATTCTTTGCTAATTATGGGTTATTACAAGAACTTATTCTCATTGGCTTAAGTTGGATGGCGATAGCCTTTTGCGCTCAAACCCTTAGATTTATTTTTGTAATATTACAGCAACTATTGGTGTATTTTTTACACATCTTGAATGTTGATTTAGAACATAAGCACTAGTCGTTGATTAGCTCGAGGCGACAATGTAAACTATATATATGTTTAAAAAGTTTACTTTAACTCACATTCTAATTGCTTCCGCGGTATTAATCTTGGCTGGTGGAATTTATATTACCCAACTTCCTGCCCAAAACGATACAGCTTTTCAGCAGGGAGCAGCCGCAGAAGACGAATCATCTTTCGTAGGTTACTTTAAGGGCGAAGCTGTGGAAGTAACTTTTGAGCAAATAGATGAAGCTCAAAGTAATAAGTCTATTACTCAACAGCTAAAAGTAGATTTTACCGATTCCAATAAGCAGACGCAGAGTGCTGTTATAGATAACACTCAAATTTTAGATAAAGCTGGTAGCGTTCAATACAAAACGGGGGACAAAGTAGTGCTAGGCTTGCTTCCAGATGGGGTTGGCTTTGCGGGAGAGCAATATGTAATTTTAGATCGCTATCGCATGCCTGGTATTTTTATTGTAGTCGCTGTGTTTTTATTGCTGGCTGTGGTTATTGGCAGGCTGCGCGGTGTCACGGCACTAGTAGGCTTGGGAATTACGGGAGCAATTTTGGTACTCTTTATTGCCCC
>CAYLRB010000071.1:0-2134 GCA_964386265.1 uncultured Candidatus Peribacteria bacterium
ATAAAAAAAATTTAACTATTGAAACTTTAGTGTTATCACTTAAGTTTATTTGACCACTTGTTACCACAATATCACCATTGTTTAAACCGCTTAAGATTTCAACTTTATCTCCAAAAACTCTTCCCGCTACTACTTTTTTCATAACGGCAATATCTTTTTCCACAACATAAACTTGGTTGCTACTAACGCTTCCTACAAAAGCGCTTCTTGGAATTGTCATCAATTCAGGCTGTTTCCCCTCTGGAGCACCAAATACAACTGAACCATACATTCCCGCTTTTATTTCATTATTAGGATTGTTTGCAATAGCTATTTCTATAGGGAAGTTTAAAGAAGTATCTGCTTTAGGAGCAATAAACGTTACTTTTCCAGTATACTCTTTATCAGGAAAAACACTAGCTTTTACTTTTACAATCGAACCAATTTTTAATTGTGCTACTTGACGTTCACTTACATTTACTTTTAGTTTTAACGAGCTTGTATTAACAATTTCAAACATTTTTGTTGGAGGCATAGCGCTTAATATAGCTCCAACTTCAATAAATTTTTTATTAATAATTCCACCGAAAGGCGCTTTTACTCTTGTGTCACCCACATTAATATTAGCTTGAGTTAATCTAGACTTAGCGTTAATCATATTGATTCTAGCTTGATCTAATTGTTGTTTTGTAACTCCTCCAGTTTTGTAAGCGCTTTCGAAACGGTTGTAATCGTTAAGGGCATTTTGATAATTAGCATTGGCTGTTTCCGCTTCAACATTAACGACATCACCTCTAATGATAGCAATAGTTTGACCTTTTGCTACTCTATCCCCTTCTTTAACCAAAACCGAAATTACTTTTCCAGATCGTTCTGCAGCCATTTCTAATTCTTGATCGGGTGAGAAGTTTCCGTTAGCAAAAAAAGTATCTTCAACAGGATTTGTTTCAACTGTAGCAACACGTACAGCAACACTACTATTTTCTTGAGCTACAATTGCTGTATCTGCTTCATTTTGTTTTTTGTTGTTCATAAGAGTTACAACAGCAGCTCCTACTATTCCTACACCTAAAACGATATAAATTATTTTTTTCATTTGTTTATTAGTTTAATAAGTTTTTTAGTTCTCCTTTAGATTTTATGAATTGAATTTCAGCTAGTTTATATTCTAAAATAGCAGTTGTATAATTGTTTTGTGCTTCAACCAAGGCGTTTTCTGCATCCAATAAATCGGTTAAAGATGCTAAACCTTGTGTGTAATTATTGTTGGTGTTTGCAAAAACTTCTTGTGCTAATTTCACATTATCTTTTTGATTCTCAATAGTGATTAAGCTATTTTCAATTTGTTTTTTTGAGTTTTCAAAAGCCATATCTAAAGCTAACTTTGTATTGTCGATATCTACTTGTAAACTTTTGATAGCTGTATTTGCTTGCTTAACTCTAGCTTTAGTTCCAAATCCAGTAAAAATAGGAACCCTTAAACTTAAACCAATACTTGCAAAGTCAGACCAATAAACCCCATCAATTGGTTTGGCAAATAAAGGCATCTCAGGTCCTTGACCAATATAGTTATAACTTCCACTCAAAGATAACGTAGGATAATAGCTAGCTTGATATGCTTTTTTCTGATAATTAAGGAGTTGCTCTTGTTTTTTTAGTAATATATATTCTGTCCTATTGGTTACATCAGCTGTTTTATTTAAGTCTTGAGGTGTAACTTCAAACGCAGTTTTTGGAATCACTATTTTGTTTTGAACCGGCATTCCCATATAAAACTTCAAGGCATTTTCTTGTAAACTAATAGCATTTATAAGTTGCTGTTTTATCGAATTGATGTTGTTAACACGAACGCTAATTCGGTCCAAATCAATTTTTCTTGCTAAACCATTATCATACTGACCTTTGATGATATCTTTTACTTTGTTCGCATTTTTTAAATTATTTTCTACTACTTCTAATTTTTGTTGTTGTACGTAAACTTGATAGTACGCATTTGCAACACGCTCAATAACTTGTTCTTCGGTTAAATCAGCATTAATCTGATAGAATTCTCTAGTAGTTCTCGCTGCTTTTAATCCTGTAAAAACAGATTGATCAAATAAAGCTTGACTTACAGAAATTCCTGCAACTGAATTCCATTTTTGACCAAAAGCTG
>CAYLRB010000072.1:0-2032 GCA_964386265.1 uncultured Candidatus Peribacteria bacterium
ACTTTGGTGACACTATCAATGATGCTATCAAAAGAACAATAGCACCAATTCCCATTCGCGCCCCTACAACGATATCTGGATCTACAGTTTTTAGAGTCTTTTTGGCGAGCACGTTTTCAACAGCCCAAAACAAAGTAGCAAGCAAAATAAAAAATTCTCCCTTAGAAAATTCAAAACCGGTAAAACCTCCAACAAATAGATTGCTAACAAATATTAAAGCAATTCCAACGGCTTGCATTTTAGTGAGTTTTTCTTTGAGAAATGGTATTGCAAGTAAAGCTACCCAAATAACCAGTGTTTTATGGATTAAAGCAGCATTTAGGGCATTAGTTTGCACAATTCCAGTGAAGAATAGGTAAAAAGGTATTGCTCCACCAACAATTCCTATTGCCAATAGACTTATGATTTCATTTTTTTTAAGTTTTTTAAGCTGTGGCAATTTTCCTAGTCCCACTAGCAACACAACAATAAGCAAGGCCACAGCAATGTTTTTAGTGGTAGTGAAAACAAGAGGTGGTTTTATAGTTCCAACAGCGAACTTATTTACAAAGACAGAAACGCCAGAAATAAATGCTGTTAAAAATGCAAAATATATTCCTTTTAGGTTTTTTGATTCCATTTAGATTAGTTTAGTTTGGCCAAACTTGTTCGCCGGTTTCAGTATCTTGGATGATTATTGCTTTAGTTGGACAAGATTGCGCGGCCAAAAGCAACATATCTTCTGCTTCTGTACTTGTTTCAACTATTAAGGCTTTGTTTTCGTCATCTAAAACAAATGTTTCAGGTGCAAAAGCCAAGCAAGAAGCGGCTCCAATGCAAAGGTCTCTTACGACTTGAACTTTATATTTTCCTATTTGAACGATTTTATCTTGAGTAGTATCCATATTTAAAAAAGAGTGCGACGCACTAAAATTAGTACTTTTTATATCTTACATGTATTCAGCATATAAGTCTGCCATTTTGTCCCTGTGAACTTCTATTTCGACAAGAGGTTTGTCTTTTATTTGTGGCAATTGATCCTCATATGTTGGCTTATCTTCTTTGTAGAGTATCCCTAGTGGGATTTGCTTAATTCCAAATTCCTGAGCTTTTGCAAATGCCATCACTTTATTAGTTGGGTCGTAGCTTGGGTCGTTGCTAAGATAATAAGAATTTTCTTGAAAGAATTCGTGTGTAAATAGCTTATTAAAAGTATGGCACGGCTGCATAATATCAATTACGGCAAATCCTCTGTGATTGTTAGCTTGAATCATTAATTCGGACAAAGATTTCATATTTCCTGTAAATTCCCTTGCTACAAATGTTGCTCCAGCTGCAATTGCCATTGCCAATGGATTAAGCGGGTAGTCAGGATTTCCCTGAGGCGTTGATTTAGTTTCATATCCATGAGGTGATGCAGGCGAGGTTTGTCCTGTTGTTAAAGCATATAGTCCGTTATCATGTAGCATCAAAGTTATATCATGATTTCGGCGACAGGCGTGTATAAAGTGATTTCCACCCTCTGCTAAACAGTCGCCATCTCCGGCAAATGCAAAAACGTTTAATCTATTGTTAGCAATCTTTAGTCCCGCAGCAACTGGCAATGATCTGCCGTGTAAGCCTTCAAATGCGGTTAGTTTTGTGAAGTTTACAATATGTCCGTGACAACCAATTCCTGCTACGTAAGCTGTATTTGTGTTATCCCAACCTTCTTTTACTGCTGCTTGTTTAAAAGCTGCCCATAAAGGCAAGTTTCCGCATCCCGGGCACCAGTTAGGAGAGCATTTAGTTTGTAAATCGGCCATTGTAGGCATATTAGTTGCCTCCTTTCAAAGTGTTTTCAATTCTTTCAATAACTTCTTCAACAAAAAATGGTCTTCCGTCAAATTTCAAGAAATTATCTTTTAATTCAAATCCTGTTTTTTCTCTTATTAAACCTGCCATTTGACCTGTATAGTTGCATTCCATATTTAAAACCTTTTTAGCACCAAATAAGACCTTTGAAACGGCTTCTACTGGGAATGGACTCACCCAGTTTATATGCAAATAATTC
>CAYLRB010000073.1:0-1976 GCA_964386265.1 uncultured Candidatus Peribacteria bacterium
CTAATTGTGGCGTAGTAGCTATTTCTGATAACTCTTGGTGTAGTGTTGTCATAATTTTTGATTAAACATTAATTCTCTTTTCAGTGCTTTTAATCTATTTCTTAGCATGGAATTATCGCCACAAATATTGACTAAAAAATCTAACTCCAAACCCGCTTTTTCAATTGCAGTATTTTGCTTAATTATAGCCGTTTCGATCCATTCAAAGTCCTTAGTGTCTTTTGCATAGTCGAGGCACTCTTGTAAATTTACACTATCAAACTCCTCTTGTTCATATTCTCTTTGGTTCGCTGGGTGTTGGTTGTTCCCAACCCCTAATACTATTTCGTCGTAGTTTTGCATCTTAAATCTTTTAAAAATTGTTTTACTAATGGTTTTTCGTGGTCGTGCATTCTGATATTACACTGTACCATTGGAGGATTTTTGACTTTATAAGAACCTCTTTTGTATTTTGGTTGTTTCATATTTTTTTAAGTTGCATTATATTTTATCTTGTAGTTTAACAACTAAACAATTTGCCATATAAACTATCATCTCTTCATCATTTTCAAAAGTCATTTCTTCTTCTAAAGCTGATTCAGAAAAATCTCCATCTTCATCAATTCCCCAAGTAGTTGAAAATGATTTTGAAGAATAATCAAAATTAAAACCACAATCTAATTGGATTTCATACGCAGCAGAATTAGCAGTCGTTGCATCATGCGAAGCTAATCGAACACTTAAACAGCTAAACATATCTTTTAAATTTGAACGACTATCATTTGCAATTAATAAGTAAACTGCTTCACTTTTGTTAGATTGGCAAACTGAAAAAGGTAAGTTTAATTGACTTGCTGCTCTTTCTAATATTTGTGTAAATTGATTCATAATTTCTATTTGTTTATTATTATGATGTAAAGATAAATAAAAAAAGTTATACGAATTTAAAATTTGTATAACTTTTAACATAATTTTAATATTTAGGAATTACAAGTTAGGTAAATATAAATATTCCTTTGGGATGAAATTTTTATACTTAATTTTCCAAGCTCCTAACTCATCTGGTAGCTTTTCAATTAACTCTAATGGTATTACACTAGGCACGTGAACTATTGACTTGTTATCGTAATTTCTGACTATTATACTTGATGGCTTGTCGGTTGTTTGTATATGCGATATTCTCATAGCAAAGGAAACTTTAATAGTCCTTTATAGTAACGATAACTTAAGTAAGCGATAATAATTAAAATCAACCACAACCACCACAAATCTAAAATAAAACTACTCCATGACCATTGCTCACGTTTAGATTCTTTTTCTAATTGTCTTTTTAATTCTTGAACCTCTAAGCTTCTTTTGAATAATAAATCATTCTTAGTTTTTAGCTGCTCATTCTTAGATTTAATCACTTTAACGTACTCTAGGCTATTATCTTTTATTTGAGTACTAAGATTGCGCTTTTTACCTTTTAAGTTCTTAAAGGTGGTCTTTTTTCCGTTTTCATCTGTAATAGTGCTTTCTTTTGTCGGATCACTTGGCTCAAATTCAAATTCATTTAAAAAAGACTTGAACTCGCTTTCTTTTTTAGTGATTGCAGTGCTATCTGATTTTGTATTTATTGAATTTTTAGTTTCGGAATTTTCAACTAAAATAGTTTTATCTTTTACCAAACTATCGTTTTTAGTTTCGTTTTTTGTGGTAGTTTTTGCAGAACAA
This sequence comes from uncultured Candidatus Peribacteria bacterium, assembly GCA_964386265.1. Taxonomy (GTDB): domain Bacteria; phylum Patescibacteriota; class Gracilibacteria; order UBA1369; family UM-FILTER-41-14; genus CAYLRB01. The sequence goes on from CAYLRB010000073.1 coordinate 1,696, forward strand.
CCGCTACACATCGAAGCAATCAATAACAATACTGCACCAGCTATAATTGAGTAGCTGTATTTTTCTGTAAATGATAGGTTTGTTTTCATCTTACTTAATTCTTTTAATTAAACCTTTTTTAGTCTCAAATACCCTATCTGAATACTGTTTGCGAGCTTGTGAAATGTACACATCAAAGCTCCTACGGATAAAGAAATCATAGTTTCCCCAGTGTTCAACTACAAACGCATAAATATCAATGTATTCATCTATTTGTAAGCTCCCTATTGCTTCGGCTACTT
>CAYLRB010000074.1:0-1947 GCA_964386265.1 uncultured Candidatus Peribacteria bacterium
TAATCCCCAAGTTTTTGGACGATGCGCTTGTCGTATTTGCAGCAGAGTATACGATTAGCACATCAAAAGATGTTGTTTTTTTCATATAAGGTAAAGAAATTCGGTGAAGAAAAGGTTTTGATGGATGTTGGCAAGTCGGTCAAACCCTAGAAGACACACCACAGTATAGCTTACTATCGGCTAAATAGCGAATAAATGGTGGGGAGGTGAAGATGTTTTAGACCTTCACCTCCAGTACAGAAATTGGATTAAGGTTGTTTTGATTGGTTAACGAGGCTGACGTGAATTCGCTCTGAAATGATTTCAATGATGCCATCATCGAGTTCGTTGTTGCTCAGATAGTCGGTGACGTATGTTTCTGCAACTCTATCAAGGAGTTCTGCCCTGACTGACTCATCCTTGAACCATTCAATGACTTTTGGCGTTACGGCATCGAATACCTGTTCCAGATCTATGTTTTCATAGAGTCGATCTGCTATAGCTTCTTGGTCAATGGTTAAATTGACTTGCTTCAGTATTTGTGGAGTGACTTCTTCCACAATTTTTGCGACAAGGTCATCGACTGTGATGGTGCCACCCGTTAGTTGCAGGGGTTGGGCACCTCGTTTTCTTTGATCTCGCGACTCACTCTCACTTCGAATTTTTTCTTCCAGCAGTCGCATGGTGTTGTTCATTTCGGCACGACTTACCAATCCAAACACAACTTTTCTCCTATTTTTCCGTGATTAAATGTGCGATATTTTCAAACTCCAACACCAGCAGCTATTGCTGGCTCGAATTTGAATTCACGTAAATATACCAAAAAGAATCTGAAATTTCAACTATAGGATAAAATACAAGCAAATAGAATTTCGTGAAATAACAAGCAATTTTTTGCTGAAATTTCTATCGGAATTGAGGAAAGAAAAGTGTGTGAGCGAGTAAAAGCATGAGAACTGAGGCAAAAACGGCTAGAAGCCCTGAAAATCTGAATACGGTAAGAGCTCTTGGAGTAATGCTGGTTTTTACACCTTGAAGTTCATTCTGAAATTTAACAACATTCTTAACATATTTTGTGCTGCAAAAGCATAGTACTCCATGAAAGAAAATCAAAACACAAACAAGAGTAAAGAGTATTTTAAAAATGGAAAAGAAATCTGACATCTAATTTAGTTTAGAAAGCCACAGTGGGGAAGTCAATGGGTGTGCAATGGATTATTAGTTCGTATTGTATCTTTGCTTTTACGTTACTATTTCAAGCATATCATTGTGACTATTTTAGAGATGTTTACTAAGGCATGAAAACCTCTTGAAATAAATCTGTGAATAATCATATACTTAAAATTAAGAATGATCCGGTATCTTATTTAATTTGCTGCACTCGGAAGTCTTGCGATGGGAATTATTTATGTAAAATCTTCGTGGTATACAAAATTCTTAAAATATAAACTAAAAACAGCTGGAATTAAACCGGAAATAACAAAGAAAGCTCTAGATAATGGTAGGACTATGGGGATTTTGTTGATTGCTTTTTCAATCGTGCTATTCCTATTGGGATTCTTCTTTAAATTCGACTAACCGAATTAAAGGTTTTTGTATTTAAGTTTCGATAATATTTCTTTAAGCTGAATTTTTAGCTCTGCTCGTCCATTACCTCCCTTTAGATACTTTTCTCTCCTACGCGCATCCAGCTCTTCTGAATATGCTTCGTAATAAATCAACTTGAGAGGCCTTCTGTGTTTTGTTGCCTTAACATATCCCTCTGTGTGAGCTTTGAAGCGAGATTTCAAATTAGGAGTAAATCCTGTATAAAGTTGCTTGTCTAATTCGGAGAATAAAATATATACGTAATACACGAAATATTTTCTGAGTAGGTGAGTCAGCTCAGCTGACTAAACACCGAGCTCAGCTCGGTGACCCGGCTGCAAATTATTTTGAACCATTACTGGCTCACTTTAATATGCTGAT
>CAYLRB010000075.1:0-1938 GCA_964386265.1 uncultured Candidatus Peribacteria bacterium
TCCCAAAATAAAAATTCTTAAAGTTTGAACAGTAGTATTTGCCTGGTTCTATCTCAACCTCAATATTGCCTAATACACAGTCACAAACATACAATAAAGGTTGATAATCAGCGATTTTACTTAACTCAAGAAGAAAAAGTGCTATCTCTCTCAATTTCTCACTTTGCGATACAAGCATAACTTCTATCCAGCTTTGCCTGCTCATATTAGCGTCCAACGAAAGCTTGTACAAAGTTGCATTATCAAGTTGCCAATACGGTAATTTCAGCACCTCCAAAATATATGCATCTGCAGATAATGGATCATTAAGAAGATAAAAAATACATTTTAAAATACTCAAAAATCCTCGAAACTCTTTGACTTTAAAAATATCATGTCTGTTAGAGAAATTAGCTTTTATGCCTCGACTCTCCAAAACAGAAAAACAATCAACAAGCTGTCCATTTTTTCTAGCAATAACTGCAATGTCATTTAGTTCAACGCCAGAATTTCTTAGTTTAAATATTTCATCGGTAATCCAATGATAACTTTCTTCAGTATTGTTTGCCAGGATTAATCTTGGCTGGTCAACCACATCTGGCCTATTACAATCAAGTGCTTTGGAAATCTCAGGGAACCGATTTACTAGCCTTGCCCCACTTCTGGAAATCAAGCTTTGGCTGAATTCAAGTATCGGCTTCCCCGACCTATAGTTTTCTGTAAGAGTAACAATTTTAGGGCTTCTATATAGTTCTAAAAAATCAGCCATGTTAGACCAAAACGCACCTTGAAACTTATAAATAGCTTGATCATCATCGCCAACCGCCAAAACATTCGGCCGTCCTAAATTAATTTCACTATCGGTCAGCATTTTTATTAATGCCATTTGGCTGTTATTTGTATCCTGAAATTCATCAACGAGTAAATAAAGGAATCGCTCCTGCAGATTCTCTTTTACCTCAGGAGTATTTTCCCCAGCCAATAACAAGTGCAATATTTGATCATCAAAATCCCGAAGCCTTCTTTTTGTTAGTTCTTGTTGGTATCTTTCGTAAATGGTTGCAAACTCAGGCAACCGCTCAATATTACCTTTCTCGCGCAATTCGTAAGCTCCGCTAGCACCTTTTCTGATAAATCTTTGCTTCCATTTACTTAGCGGTTTGGTAGATTCAGTCAGTGTAGCCTCCTCTATAGCAGCTTCTAAGTCACGCTTTAATGCCGTTATCAATGAGTAATCACTGTTCTGTTCAAGCTCATTCAGCTCATTAACGTAGACAATAAAATCGGCCAGTGACTTTTTACTGATTCGCAAATTATTTGTTAGTAGTTTCTCGGTTGGTGCCAACAGTTGTTCGTACTCCAAATGCGTAGCACTAGCAATAACTGCTAGCCTAGTCGGACTTATATTCGATAATTTTAACTGTGAAATTGTTTGGCTAACATCTTTTAAAAACTGATAATTACCATCGTGCATAGTTCGCAATTTACTATCAATAGGTAAGTTTTTAAAAATTTCTTCTAGTATTTCTGCTTTATTCAAGTCACTAGCAATCCCATAGTCCCTGTATTTTAGAAAAGATTCAGAATAATAATCAACAACCCATTCGGCAAAGCCATGATATGTATGGATCGCAACTTTATAGGCATCGTCACCAACGATGTCACGTAATCTCGCCCTCATGTTTTCACAAGCTGCGTCAGTGAAAGTTAAGCAAAGTATACTCTCAGGTGGAGTGTCGGTTTGGCGCAAAATATTTGCTACTCTAACACTTAGCAATTCAGTTTTTCCCGTTCCTGGGCCTGCCATTACCAAAACCGGACCTTCAATATTACCTACAGCTTCTTTTTGAGCTTTGTTTAGTTTGTCATACCTATTGAAAAACGAATCTTCTCTCATAATTTTAGTTTTTAGCTTGGTTAGCATACACCCTAGTAAATCATTTTCAACCCTCTATTAAT
>CAYLRB010000076.1:0-1827 GCA_964386265.1 uncultured Candidatus Peribacteria bacterium
CGTATAATGGTAGTACAATGGTCTCCAAAACCATTTGCGTAGGTTCGATTCCTACCGCCCCTGCCACAAAAATACTCAGCATTTGCTGGGTGTTTTTGTATGGGGCAAGTGGAGGTTAGAACTGGTGTATAATATAGGTATGTCTAAAAAATTTGATCTACTGAATATAAATAGCGTTAAACAGATAGTTAAATATTTACTGAAATACAAAAAGAGCGGAACAGTACTTGATTTAGGTTGCGGTGCTGGACGTCACTCCTTATTCTTAGCTAAAAAGGGGTTTAAAGTTGTGGGAGTAGATAATCAATTCGAAGTATTAGTTGCTTTAAAAGAATTAGCTAGATTGCAAAAATTACCTATTAAAGTGGTGAGAGCTGATGCCGCAACTTATGTCCCGAATAAGAAGTTTGATGTCGTATTGTCAAACATGGTATTGCATTTTATTTCTGATAAGCAAAAGAAGTACTCACTTCTATCCATGAAGGATTCAACGAAGACGGATGGATTAAACGTTGTCTCTGTCTATACGGACAAAAATCCAAAGGGAACTAAGCCGTTTCCTGTTAAAGCAGGCAGTTTAAAAAAGTGGTATGAAAAAGCAGGATGGAAAATCTTATATTACTATGAAGGGAAAAGCAATCCAGTATCCGACTTTAATAACCCGGCTAAAACTGTCCGTATATGGAAGGAAGAAATAATCGCTCAGAAACAGAACTAATTGATTAGAATAGTTCTAACATTCCCCACTAGCCATGCCAGCAAAAGCATCGCATAATTGTGCGGTGTTTTTGTATGGGCAAGTGGAGGTTAGAACTTATTATGATACAATTATTTCATAATTAAATTATAAATATGGAACTTAATAAACAATATAATAATTTTGCTGAAGATTTTGTAAAAAACGCTGATACAGAGGACTTCGGCAACGATTACTCAAGAAATATCTTTTATCAACATATCGATTTTATTAAGCCAGGCGTAACTTTAATTGATTTGGCTTGTGGGGATGGTTTTGACTTGGCACATTACCAAGAATTAGGAGCGGAGATATTCGGTATCGATGCTTCAGAAGAAATGGTAAGGTTAGCAAGCCAAAGATTACCAGAAGCCAATATTCAATTAGGTTTGTTTGAGAAGATCCCTTTTGAAGATAATTATTTCGATGTTGTAGTCTCAAAGTATGCCTTAATGACCTCTGCTGACTTGAAACCAGTATTTTCCGAAATATTAAGGGTACTTAAACCTGGAGGTGTAATGATGTATTTAGTGACTCACCCATTCCGTCAATATTTTGAAAAGAAAAATACCCAAGCGGATTATTTTAAACAAGAGATTGTCGATTCCAATATTTTGAATATGTCTATTACGGTAAACGAGCCGACTCATGTGATGGGTGAATACTTAAATGATTTTTTATTTACTAATTTTGACTTACTGGCTTACGATGAAAAATGGGATCCTGCGGCTGAGCCAATCGATGGGAAGAAGTTTCCAGGTTTTCTAATTATCAAAGCTCGGAAAAAGCAAGAATAGTTCTAACATCCTCCACCACGCCCTGCCAGCAAAACCATCGCATATCTGTGCGGTGTTTTTGTATGGGGCAAGTGGAGGTTAGAACTGGTGTATAATATAATCAAACAATGTTTACAGACTTTTTTACAAATTTTTGGGTAGTCCAATTTATAGGTGTAATTGCCTTATTTTTTATTGTCCTTGCTTTTCAAGGGAAGACACGAAAGTTTATTCTGTTAGTCCAAGTTGTGAGTGCTGTATTTTTTATTGCGCATTATTTTTTGTTAGCCGCGACATTGGGAGCTATTTTAAACA
>CAYLRB010000077.1:0-1745 GCA_964386265.1 uncultured Candidatus Peribacteria bacterium
ATTTAATACTGTTTACAGAAGCGGACAATTCAACACACATTGAGGACCTCCCGAAGCTCCTGCAAGCGATGTCTGCAAATAATGCAGAAATTGCAATTGGTTCACGTTACTTAAAAAAGAGCAAAGTTCATGTTCGCCAACCTTGGTATAGGGTCGCTCTTGGACGTTTTGGCAATGTTCTAATACGCTTATTTTTAATTGATGGGATCCGCGATACCCAATGTGGATTCAAGTTATTTAAGGCAGAAGTTGCACATGAAATTTTTGCGCTCCAAAAAATCCGCCGCTTTGCTTTTGACATGGAAGCTCTAATTATAGCCGATAGTCTTGGCTACAAAATCACAGAAGTACCCGTTAACTGGTTCAACTCAAGCGAAAGTCGCCTACGCCCCATCCTTGATAGCCTCCGCACCTTGCGCGACTTAGTTTTGATAAAATTAAATCTTTGGAGTGGTAGATACAGGGTTGACTAAGCGGGTGACGGGAAGCTAGAACTAAGATTTGCGTTCTGCAATATATCTTTCGATAGCTTCTTTTGTTGTCATCCAGTTTCTTTTAATTTTAACGGCTTCGATTTTACCTTCTTTGGCTAGTTTCCCAAGATAAGCTTGAGAATATGAGCAATACTGCGTAGCCTTTGCTAGTGTAATTAGGTTTTCTTTATCACTAGATGGAGATAAAACATCCAAATAAATTTTTAATGATCTGAGTACCGCCTGGGCAATAAATAAGACTAGGGGTTTATAGTTTCCACGATCTGCCATTTGTAAAACTCTGTAATATTTTTGTCTGTCATTTTTTTGTATAATTGCCAACGGAAAACCATATTGCATTAAAAAAACATTCATTAATAGTCTCCCCGTTCTACCATTACCATCTTGAAATGGATGTATATGTACAAATTTGTGATGAAATATTGCAGCAAATTCAACGTTAAACATTTTATTGTAATTTATTTGAGCCCAATTAATTAACTCACTCATTTGAGCTGGAACATCTAGTGCGTTGGGTGGCACATGATCAGTTCCAGCTATGAAAACATCAACATCTCGGTATTTTCCGGCAATACTTTTGTCTATATTTTGGATAATCAATGAATGTAACTCTTTTACAAGATGCTCGGAAAAAGTAAAATTGTTACCGTGCTCAATCACTTCATATAAAAATTTTAAGGCCTCTTTATGATTTCTCGCTTCAAGGTGATCTTTTAATGATTTGCCTTTTACGGTTATGCCTTCCTGAATAACCCAGTATGTTTCTTTCAGAGTAAGAGTGTTTCCCTCTATTGCATTGGAATTATAGGTCATTTCAACATCAAACCGTTCTTTCAGTTTATGAAGAAGAGTTTTAGAAATTGGCCTCACTTTATTAAGTTGAGACAGTCGTTGCCGGAGAATATCTTGTGTTTTTTTATTTAAATACATCAGGGTTGGATAGGTACTCTTTTATCATATCCAACCCTTGCTAACAATTCAAGTGAAAGTTTACTTATTGGGGGCAAATCATGGAGGGGTGACGGGAATGTTCCTCGCTTCGCAAGGACATAAACTGCACTCGTTCACAAGATGATTAAGCAAGCTTAAATCTTGCTCTCTCGTTTGTTTATCGAACCACGGGCTCTCATCCATCATCACACCGCAAAAACAAAAATCACCCCGCTTGGGGTGCTGTTTGTTTTTTGGAGCGGGTGACGGGAATCGAACCCGTATCATCAGCTTGGAAGGCTGAGGTAATAGCCATTATAC
>CAYLRB010000078.1:0-1712 GCA_964386265.1 uncultured Candidatus Peribacteria bacterium
ATGATTATTTTTGGCGCTACTCTAATGTTTGCTGGAAGTTCATTGTTAGAAGATTACCCTACCGCCAAAGCTCAAGAAATTTCACCACCGGTAATTGCTAGTTATTCGGCTAATATTAAAGATGATGAGTTATTCTATGTTTCTGGTAGAACCACAGAGCCATTAGCTGATGTTGTTGTACACTTGCAAAGCTTGGTAGATGGCGGAAGCTTTGACTTTAGTACTACTTCGGATAAGCGTGGTGATTGGACTTATCGCCACAGCAGCTTTTTAGCAGGTGGTAAATATATAATTTGGTCTCACACCAAGATTGGGCAACAATTGTCTAGCCCTAGTCCTCAGGTGGAAATGGATGTTAAGCCTATTGCTGTTAATTGGGGTAACTCTCGAATAACTTATCAGAGTTTGTACATTGGTTTGATACTTGGTTTGTTTGTGATGCTTTTGGCTCTAGTTATTTATATTGTTATTCATGCTATTTTGGTTAGACGTCGCCGGAAAGTATTCGCTACCAATTTGCGTCAAACAGAAGATTCTATCAAGCGTGGTTTTATATCCTTGCGTCGTGATATTGAAGCTGAGCTAATGTTAATGCGCCAAGCGAATTTAAGTCAGGAATTAAGTGGTGAGCAAAAAGTCCGTGAGCAGCAACTTAAAGAGGATTTAAAGAATATTGAAGAGCTTGTTGGAAAGGAAGTTTGGCAAATTGAAACCTTCGAACAATTACCAACTCGGTCTAGCTAGTTTTAGCAGATATTAAATGTATGCATAAAATTTCTACTAAAAAAACTCTTTTTTTACTAATCTTGTTTTTGATAGTGCTTAATATTTTTGGGTACAAATTAGTTGATAATTATTCTAAAAGTATTGCTAGTAGTAGGTTAGAACTTGCCACCTTAGACATTAAAGCATCTATAGAGGCAAAAATGGCTTCTAATTCAAAAGCTTTATATGGCCTAGCGGCCTTTTTTGAGTCCAGTAACGAAGTCACCAACGAAGAATGGTCAACTTACATTCAACATTTAGATGTAAAAAGAAATTTCCCAGCCATCCAAACTTTTGCGTTTTCTAAAATAGTTAAACCTACAGAAGTAGCAAATTACCAGCAGGATTTAGCCAAAAGAAATCTGCCTAATTCTAAGATTTTTCCAACAATCGAGACTTCTTCTATAGCGGCTATTCATTATGCAGCCCCTGTTACAGAGAACACTCTTAAAGCAATAGGTTTTAATATGTTTTCGGAGCCGAAGCGACGTTTGGCTTTAGAGTACGCCAGAGACAATAATAGTTTTGCTATTACTGATAACTTGGTTTTAATTGTTGATAAGGATGCAAAGAAACCAGAACCAAGCTTGGTAATGGTCTATCCAATCTATAAAAAGGGAAGTGATGTAAGTACTATTGAGTCCAGAAGAGAAAACATAGAAGGTTTTGTTTCATTCTCTTTAAAGCCAAGCATTTTGCTTAATAGTCTAACTTTAAATGCTGCTCCAGCATTAGATTTTCAAATCTTTGATAATTCTGGCGAGGGAAGTTTTACAGAAAGTAGTCTTTTGTATAATTCAGGTGATGGCGATACTTTATCAGTAGGGTATTCATCAAACTTTTCTAGTAAATCTACTATCATTTTTCCAAATACTCATTGGTATTTAAGGTTTACTGCAGTACCAGACGCTCAATTTGGCAAAATTTTTAATTACGCCCCATATGTT
>CAYLRB010000079.1:0-1653 GCA_964386265.1 uncultured Candidatus Peribacteria bacterium
TTCTTTAAACATTCACGAAGCTCCTGCAACAATGGTCTTGCACCTTCATGTGTTTGTTTAATATATTCTTCTACAGTTTTAGATTTTGACATATATAAACTTAAAATCCCATTATACTATAACCTATTATCTGGTACTATAAAAATTGCCTAAAACATTTAACCAATCTGCCATGAGCAAGTTTCAAAAATCAACATTGTTTCTGCTAAGGGTCGCACTGGGATTTGTTATGTTTTATGCAGGCATAACAAAAGTTTTTAATCCTGAATGGAGCGCTGCAGGTTTTTTAAATAGTGCGCAAACTTTTCAAGGATTTTACACATGGCTTGCCACTGGCAGTATGTTGCCAATCATTGACTTTATAAATCAATGGGCGCTGGTTTTATTAGGACTATCTTTGATCTTTGGTGTTTTTGTTACACTAAGCTCGTATCTTGGATCTTTACTTATGCTTCTTTACTATTTCCCAGGACTGAATTTTCCTTATGTTGAACATGCTTTTATTGTGGAGGAACATATTATCTACATTTTTGTTATGCTTGGTTTTGCAGCCAATAAAGCAGGTAGAATTTGGGGTTTAGACGCTTGGCTAGCAGAGAAAGGTGGTATATTTGCGAAGCTAGGCTAAACTGAATTTTAGGTTGCAATTATTTGAGTAGAAGATAGAGTCCCGTGGACACTTTTACCAAAATCTATTTTGCCTTTATTCAACAAGCTAACAGAGCAGTTCCAAAAAAACAGAAAATACTTCAAAAATGATTTTTTAGCAGGAATCACTGTTGCGCTTGCGCTTATTCCGGAAGCAATTGCTTTTGCCTTTGTTGCAGGGGTTAGCCCAATTATAAGTTTGCAAACTGCAGTTGTAATTGGCTTAGTGGCTGCCAGTATTACAGGACGACCCGGAATGATAAGCTCATCAACAGCCGCCATAGCTATAGTGCTTGCTCCCCTCATTGCTCAATACGGACTCGATTATTTGTTTGTGACAGTAATTCTCATCGGTATCATTCAAGTTGCTATGGGGCTTTTTAAATTAGGCAAATTCACATCAATAATTCCGCATCCAGTGGTTTTAGGGTTTTTAAATGGTCTTGCGATTGTAATATTTATTGCGCAATTTGAGCAGTTTAAAGTTGATGGACAGTGGCTAACCAGTACAAATCTACTCATAATGCTTGGGTTTGTGGGGCTCACTATGTTGATAATTCATTTTTTTCCAAAGTTAACAAAGGCAATACCTTCTAGCTTGGTTGCCATTGGAACAATAACTTTCATATCAATATTAATGGCAAAATTTGACCTTTACCAACTACAAACCGTACAAGATTTTGCCGGCATAGAATTAAAAGGAAGTTTACCAAGTTTTTACATTCCTCAACTTCAAATATCATGGGAAGTATTAGAAATTATTTTCCCTTATGCGTTAATTGCTTCGTTAGTTGGATTAACTGAGGCTACTTTAACACTAAGAGTAATTGATGAAATGACCGACACTAAAGGCAATACCAATAAAGAATATTTTGCACAGGGTGCGGCTAATGTTGTGAATGGATTTTTTGGTGGAATGGGTGGTGATGCAATGATTGGACAATCCATTATCAATGTTAAATCTGGGGGCAGAACTCGTTTTTCGGGCATAGTGGCAGCAGTTTC
>CAYLRB010000080.1:0-1649 GCA_964386265.1 uncultured Candidatus Peribacteria bacterium
CAAACAAGGCGTAGAACAAATTTTAACTTGGCTAGGCAGAGAATACGAAAGCTCTCCAGAAATAAGGAGCATATTTGAAGGTAAACCTAATCCTAATGGTTTAGAGCTTTCACCAAATCCGGGATGGTGGTCCTTTTTAGGGCACATGGAAGCATTAGTTGCAAATGCACCCTTGCCAGTTAACCGTGCTAGAGACTATGCTCATCCTGATCCAAATAGAGATGTGGAAAAGGCTGGTGCCAGCCAGGCGGAAACAATCATAAATAAAGGTGTGCCACAAGTAATACCGGGTCATAGCCAAGGAGGTCTTGTGGGTATGTTAACAATGGTAGAACTTCAAGAAAGAAATAGAAAAGATTTAGCAGCTGCCTTTTTGGGCGTAGGAGCTGTAATCAATGGTGTGCCACCTCATGTTGAGGTATTGATAGATCATATAGGTAAACGCATTTGGCCAGCTTTATTGGATATGAAACACAATAGTAGAGCTACAAGTCGAGTTAAGGAGCTATCGGCCGAAATGAGAGCTCGTATGGTTATTATTAGGGGTGTAACTGGAGATTTACTCACAGATATGAGATCTTCCTATATTAAAGGGGCAACAATACTAGTCTCTAATGAGCCTTCTCCGCACGAAAGTCAACTACGCGATCCCCGAAATCCAGCCACAATATTAACACGAGCCGTTGTAGACACAATTACAGCAGGTCACAAAATTTCCCTTCAGCCTTCAAATTACTAGGCAAACCTTAAACTTAATTTGCATTAAAGTGTTTTTTCCAGTACAAAATCTATAGATTTAAGGTTTTGCATGACAAGGACAATTCAATTTGTTTATCCGAAAAACACCAAAACAGTTAGTTTATCTGGCGGGGGTTGTGCTTTAGATTGCGGACATTGCAATAAGCACTACATTAAGAAAATGGACAACCTGGATTCGCCTATACCAAAGGATACCAGTAGTTTTTTAATTAGTGGTGGGTTAAAAAAGGACGGCAAATCATATATACTAGATAGAAAAAAGGAGCTTTTAGAGCTAAAAGAGAGCGGGGACTATCATTTCAATTCACATGTGGGCTTTGTAGACGAAAGCGAGCTGGATGAGATGGCAAAAATTGTGGACTATGTAAGCTTCGATTTTATTTCAGACAGCGCGGTAATTAAACGAGTTTATAAATTAGATAGAACCGTTGAGGAATACATCAAACTTTATAAATTGCTCACTACCAAAATAAAAACTTATCCGCATATTACAATTGCAATTGATGAAGGCAAAATTCATTGGGAATATGAGGCTATTGATATATTAAACAGCTTGGGTGCCGACCGCATTGTGCTAAATGTGTTAATTCCAACTGCGGGAACCGAGTTTGCAAATGTAAAATTGCCGGATGTTGAAGAAGTTAGAAAAGTTTTCCAATATGCTCGAAAAGTGTTTAAGGACAAATTAGTGATTGTTGGCTGTATGCGTCCGGTTGGGCAATATAGGTCTGATATGGATGTGATGGCAATTGAAGAAGGGGTGGATCGCATTGTGCAACCCACACCTTTGGCACGCAAAAAAGCGGAAGAAATGGAGTTAAATATCGTTCAGCATTTTGAATGTTGTGCTTTGGATAATCGCAAAGCCGGTAATGTAAAGGAAGAGCCTG
>CAYLRB010000081.1:0-1553 GCA_964386265.1 uncultured Candidatus Peribacteria bacterium
CAAAACCTTTGACTTTTTAGAATGAAATGTTTATTATGCCACCTTATTTATAGTAGGCAAGTATTCAATGGGACCAAAACTGGAAGTACAACCACAATTAGCACGTCTACAGCACTCCAAATTTGATCCCGCATGGCGCACGGGGCTTAGCGTTGGGGTCATAGCTGGCCTTACAGTAGGCTTTGTTGCTGGTGCCGAACATGTGGAAGCACTAACTCATTATCTCGCATTACAGGCTGATCCTAATGGCATCATTGCTGCAGTACATTCATCTTTAGACGGAGTCATTGAGTTATTGTACCGTGATAATCCTGATTTGGATAATAGAGTTTTTAATGCATTAACTGGTGGTGCAATCGGCGGAATAGATGGGCTTGCAGTGGGTGGTCTTTTTGTTGGTGTTGGTAAAGCAATTACAGGTGCTCGAATTGGAGTGAAAATGGTTATGGATAAGCTTTCAACTTAGCCAAAGCACAAGTGAATTTACTTTTCTCCTCGCTTCATTTAACATGAAGGCACTATGACTAAAACAACAATAGCAACTGGCGTAGTTCACGAAGTACCAACAGATTTGCAAAAAACTTTGCTTGCTAAACCGGATGTTTTGGAAAAATGGAACGATCTTACACCTCTCGCTCGTAACGAATGGATTTGTTGGACCACAATCGTTAAAAAGGCAGAAACAAGAGCAGAGCATATAGAAAGATTAACTGAAGATTTGCTAAAGGGCAAAAAGAGACCATGCTGTTGGCCAGGATGCCCTCATCGCAACAAAAAAGCAGCAAAATACTTTAAATAGGTTTTAGTAACGGTCAAAATGGATATCGAAATCTTAATTAAAGGCTTCATAATTGGCTTCACAATCGCCGCTTCAATTGGACCTATTGGTATATTGTGTATTAGGCGGAGTCTTGCAAATGGCTTTTGGGCAGGGTTTTTTAGTGGTATGGGTGTTGCCACGGCCGACGGCGCATATGGTGCTGTTGCCGCCTTTAGTTTGACTTTCATATCTTCATTTCTAATTAAACAACAACTGTGGCTCCAAATAATAGGAATCATTTTTCTACTTTATTTGGGCATAAAAATATTCACAGAGAAACCAAAAGAAAATACCGAAAAAGTTAAAAGTAAAGGATTTATAAACGATTACTTTTCAATATTCGTTTTAACAATAGTAAATCCTATGACAATTTTGATGTTTACAGCTGCCTTTGCTAGTTTGGGTGCAGCTTTAACCTCTCAAGATTACATTTCGGCATCTATGCTTACGCTAGGCGTTTTTATGGGCTCTGCTACTTTATACCTCATACTTAGCGTAGTATTTGGAGTTTTTCACAAAAACTTAAAACCTAATGTCATAATTTTAGTAAATAAAATTTCCGCGACAATCATTATCGGATTTGTTATAGCAATATCTGTTTCCCTGGTTAGGGGATTGTGGGTGTGACATGATTGTTTTCCAGCATACATCACTTGTGCTATTATAAGCTTGGTAAACTGACCACAAAATATGCCTACTATTGAAGACCTCAAACAGGAAATCGACGAAATCA
>CAYLRB010000082.1:0-1547 GCA_964386265.1 uncultured Candidatus Peribacteria bacterium
CTAAATAGTAAAATTTAATAATTTGCAAAAATCTTATAGATAACTCACAATAGCGATATTAGTAATTGAATAAATTATCCTCATGCAGATTGCTGAAAAAGATTTTACATTAGTGATTTTTGGGGCTTCGGGGTCGCTTGCTAAATTGAAGATTTTTCCGGCGATTTATCAGTTGGCTTTGGAAGGTCGCTTGCAACAGGTTAATTACAAAATTGTAGGTTATGCTCGGTCGGCAATGTCCGAGGCTGATTTTCGAAAAGTTTTTGCTGACGCGGTAACTGAAGCTAGCGAAATGGTGGATGAGAAAGTTTTAGAATCTGTTTTGGAACATGTAAGTTATTTTCAAGGCGAGTATGAAAATGAGCAGGATTATACAAAATTGGCGAATTATTTGGTTGAGCTTGAAGCAGGGAAAAAAGATGTTGCAAGAATTGTTTACTTTTCTGTTCCACCTGCTGTTTTTCCCGCGATTATCAAGAACATTGGCGCAAAATTGGATAATGAAAGTAATCCGGTTCGCTTGATCTTGGAGAAGCCGTTTGGCTACGATTTAAGTTCGGCTAAAGAGTTACGTGAGCATTTAAAGCTCTATAATGAAGAGCAGCTGTATTTACTTGATCACTACTTGGGCAAAGAGGCTGTTTTTAATGTCTTGTCGTTGCGCTATGCTAATTCAATTTTAACGACATTGATTAAAGGTAAGCACATTGCAAACATTCAGATTACCGGTTTTGAGCCAGTGGGAATTGAACAGCGAGCAGGATATTTTGATCACGTGGGAATTTTTAGAGATATGATTCAGTCCCATCTATTGCAGATTTTGGCTTTTTTGACTATGAGCTTGCCGATGGAAATTAATGCCGAAACTTTAATGCGTGAAAAGCGCCATGTATTTGAAGATATTAAGGTTGTTGATCCAGAAAGATTTGTTGTTCGCGGTCAGTACACAGCGGGAGTTGTTGATAACGAAAAAGTGCCGGGTTATTTAGAAGAAGAAGGTGTAGCTCAAGATTCGCAAACAGAAACTTTTGCTGCTGTCAGATTAATGATAGATAACTTGCGTTGGCATAATGTTCCAATCTATTTGCGAAGTGGTAAACGTGTTGGCCAAAAGTGGACAGCGATTGTGATTGAGTTTAAAAAGCACAGTTTGCATCAAGGTGAAGATGATGAGCTTGATACAAATAAGTTGTTGATTCAGCTTCAGCCGATGGAAAAAATCGAATTTACCCTTTTTACTAAAGTTGGTGGTACGGACATTGCTTTTAGAGAGATGACAACCGGTCGGCCAATTTACTGTAGTGGAGATTGTTTGCACGAGCATGGTCGATTGCTACTTGAAGTTATTCGCGGCAATCGCTTGTTGTTTTTGAGTTTTGAAGAAGTGTTTGCCGCTTGGAAAGTTGTAGATCCGATTATTGAAGCTTTCCGAACTAACAAAACACCTTTGTACAAATATCAAGCTGGTACCTGGGGGCCAAAAGAGGCTGACAAGTTGCCAAGGGAAGATGGGTTTGAGTGGAACGACTTTTTTTAAAAAATAATTC